>CAYGSQ010000422.1:0-3748 GCA_964352435.1 uncultured Gammaproteobacteria bacterium
GCGCGGCAGCACGTGCCACGGCAGATGAATCTGCTGGTCGCCGCTGTCGAGCGTCAGGTAGCCGTCGTACTCGTTGATCGTAAGTACGTCCGGGTTGGCGCCGTTGGAACCGGAATTCATAAAGTTGCCCGGCAGGTTGGCGCCGTCAATGGTGAGCGTCAGTTCGAACTGAACGGATTCGCCGGCTGGAACGGTTACCGAGCTCGGCTTGACGCTTGGCGTAAGCGCGCCGCTGGCGGCATCGTTGTCGAAACGGAACGAAGGCGTAATCGTCCAGGTGATATCTTCGTCCGCAACGCTGAGCACATTAACTTGCTTGCTCAAGGTTGTCGTATCGGTCACATCGACGAAACCAAAGCTCAGTGCGCCTTGCAGTGCTTCGGCGTCCCACGCGATGGCATCGGCCGCGACGGCACGATCAACGCGCACTTCACCGCCACCGATCCGGCTGATCGGTGCCTTGCCGACGAACGGGTCGGTGTCAATATCGCCTTCACCCGTATTAATCAGCAGTGCCTTGAGCACCGGCACGGGGATATCCACACCGCGATCGTTGTAGGCGTCGATCGTCAGGGCGGCCGCGCCCGAGACCATTGGGGCGGCGCCGGAGGTGCCGCCGAATACGCGCACGCCATCGCCGCTACCCGCAGCTGCAGACAATGACGCGCCCGGTGCGCCGATTTCCGGCTTGAGCTGATTGCCGAAATTGCCCGGACCGCGCGATGAGGAACTCACCATGCTTTGGGCCAGTCCCAGCACGTTTTCGGGGTCGGAAATGCTCTGGTCGTCGCCGGCGTCGATGGACGCCCGAATGGCGTTGGCATCAGCCTGACTGATCATGAAGCCTGGAATGGTGATCGGGCCGCCGGGATCAGCGAAGCCGCCGCTGAACGGCGCACCAGGGGCGACCAGCCCAATGATGCCCACAACACCGCCGGCGTTGCCGACGTTGAAGATCTTGGCCGTGAAGTTGCAGCCACCGCGATCGATCAGCACCGTCTTGCCGGTGAGTGAGCCATCGTCGAAAGCAGCGCAACCGTTCAGATTGCCGCCCGCTCCGTCGGCGTATTGAATCGGCGCCGCAATGGTGGTGTCGAGAGGTGCAGACCAGGCCTGGACGACGGCTGCGTAGTCTTCGCCGCCGATCGTCAGATTTTGAAGCTCGGCCGATGGCACTTGCGTCTGGGCCACGGACAACGCTGTGGCAGCCGCAGCGGGCGTGCCCGAGATGTATGGCTTGTCCGAACCGTTGCCGGCCGAGGCCACCGTCAGCACGCCGATGGCGCTGGCCGTGTCCACGGCGAGCGCGAGATCGTCGTCGAACGGCTGGCCATAGTTGGAGCCGAGCGACATGTTAATGATGTCGACATGATCATCGGTATTGCCGTCGGCGTTAGGGTCGACCGAGTATTCCATGCCCTGGATCAGCGCAATACCGGAGCAGGAGCTGGAGACGGCAGAGCACACTTTGACGGCGTGCAGGTCGACGCCCGGTGCGACGCCGATGGCGCCACCGGTGATATCGGCAACGTTAGTGCCGTGTCCCTGAAAGTCGATTGGGTCTGGATCCGGCGCGAGAGGACCATTCGGCCACTCCTCACCAACGAAATCGAATCCTTCGACGACTTTCGCGGTGGGGAATAGCCCGTCGCGCGTAGTGTTGAGCGGATCGGCGGTATCTATGCCGTGAGCGGCCTGGTATCCCTCGAGGGTGCCCGGTCCGCCGAAGGCGACATGCGTGTAGTCGATGCCGCTGTCAAGAATCGCAACGCTCACGCCGTTGCCGTCATAGCCCATCTTTTGCACAGCCGCGCCGCCAATGTACGGCACCGTGTCCGACAGATCGAGCTCGTAGTCGCCCACGGGTGTGATGCTCGCCACGGCGGGATCCGTTGCCAGCATCTTGATGGAAGCGGCATCCACTTCCATGAAAACGGCATTAAGAACAAGCTGTGTTCGGGCGATGACGCGCATGTCTTTCGCGCGGGCGCTGTGACGCGCAATGAATTCGTCCTGGACACTCATGCGCATCGCGCGCACATTCTGCGAGCGCATGCCCGCAGTCTGAATGCCCGCATTGTCACGCAGGCGCACCGATACGGTCTGCAGTCCGGTGGCATTACGTAATGCAACATTCAGCGTTGCGCTGCGATTGAAGTCGTTGGCGGCAAACGTGAGTGGTTGATCCAATCTAAGATTGGCAGCCTTGCCTGCGAGGTCGGCCGCGATCGCCGCGGATGTGCCTCCTACAGACAGCCCGCAGGCCAGCGCCAAAAAAGCGCCCTGTGTTATGTGTTTACTCATAAAGAAAGTCCCCTCCATTATGGAAACCGTTCCGTCTTGCTCTTATCGGATCGGAAGAATGCCGACACTCTGAACATCTGAGTGCAGGCGCTTGAGCTGAGTCCAGCGACCTTTTCAGCGACGCCGAGGCGCCCCTGTTTTGGTTGCATAGCAGCAATTTCGCTTTGAATAGTTACTTTTTCGTCGCGCCGGTTACCCGCGCGATCTTAACTTAATTCATTCGTTTGCGTTGGGCCAGATGGATTCGGCGTCCGCAATTAAACGATAAGTTTTCGAGATGTGAGTGCTGGCGCCTGCTCGCCATGAGCCTTAGTTTAAAATGAGTGATGAGTTTATTCGCTAGAGCGCTCATTTTTTTGCAGCTGTTTTGTTTGACGAGCGTGGCTTCGGCGGCGCTCGTTTATTGAACGCATACATTTAAACGACGTCAAATGAGGGCTGCGAAAGAGGTCCGGTCAAACGGCGGCGACGTTTGGTATCTGTTATTCGATGATGAAGGTCACGGCTTTCGCAAGAAGAATGCCATTTTTTTTAGTAATGCTGCCGTCGTAAGCTTCCTGGAGGAGTATCTCTAGGCGAACCCGCGTTGCCGCTGGCATCCGTATCTTATTGGGTTGCGTGACCGAGCCAGCGCGTTTGCCATGCCATGGCAAGGATTACAACAAAGGTCGCGGCGTTGGCGGGAATCTGCAGGTTAAAGTCGACCGCGGAGTGAATCATGAGTGCGACGATCGCCATCAGTACGCCACAACCAAGACCACGCATCATGCGGTCCCGCCGCTTCAACTGGGCGCGGGCGGCCTGCCAAACGCTGAGCAACACCAGGCCCGCGAGCATGGCAAGACCCGTCAGGCCGAGCTCGCCCGCAAACTGCAGGTAATCGTTATGCGTATGCTTGTAACGCCAGGCACCGATTTTGCCCGAATCGTACATGGGGTAGGTGCTCTCAAAACTGCCGGCACCGGTGCCGGTTAGCGGGAAGTCTCGCACGATTTGCATTGCGTCCCGACCGACATCGATGCGTGATGCTTCGGTAATCTCCGTTGTCTGTCGAATTTCCGCCGCCACTTTTTCGATGCCAAAGTAGTTGCCAATAATCAATACGTCGATCAGAAGCATGCTTGCGAACAGCGCAATAATGCCGGGGCTGACCCGACGTACAACCAGCACATAAAACGCGCCAGCGACAATCAGGCTGCTGAAGAACGCGATGTTTCCCATGCGCGACTTGCTCAGCACAATGCCGATGACCATGATGACCAACGCTACACGCACGCGCGCTTTGTCGCCAAGAATTGTGCCCAGAAGCCGACGTGCGCGTTCGCGCCAGTGACCTGAACGGGCTGTCGACATATCCGTAAGCATGAGCCCAACGCCAATCGCGATGCACATTTCAAGATAGCCGGCGAGGTGATTGGCGTTCACAAATGTACCGGTCACGCTG
>CAYGSQ010000423.1:0-3745 GCA_964352435.1 uncultured Gammaproteobacteria bacterium
CTGCCACGCATCAGACCCAAAATCGAAATCGGCGTTGGCGATCGGTATGCGCTCAACAAGCGGCGCGCTTACCGGGGGTTGATACGCCATCGGACCGACATCGAAGCGGGTTAGCGCACCGACGACAACAGCCGCTGCCGACACGTGATCCGCACCGCTGTTGGTTTGGCCCGTACGCGCCTGGCCGTCCATGTCATCGGTCACAGCATCGAAGCCCCGCAAGTCGACCGCGGTATCGGCCAGCTGCGATGGACTACCTGCTGCGACGCGCGCCACGCCCAGCGCATCATCCGACAAGCTCGCATCCACCAGCGCAAAACCGTCAAACGAGGTAATAGCTGCGTTATCGGAAAACTGCTCGCCAAAAACGTAGTTGCCAGCGAACACCGAGTTGGCGGGCATGCCCTCGGCGGCATACGTGATCACCGGTCCGATCGCATCGGCAATCACGTTATTGGCAAACACGACATTTTCCGGGTCAATCGTCCGCGTGCCACCGTTCACATTGAGGCTGTTCAAGCTATCCACAATGGTATTGTTGGCGACGAATACATTGGTGAGTATCTGGTAGCCGTTGGTTGTCGAACCGTCCGAGTTATGCAGAACAATGCCGCCGTGAAAACGCGTCCCTGGATAGCGCACGCCTTCAATATAGTTATTGACGATGCGATGACTGTCGTCGATCACCCGAATGCCACCCGCAAACGGATGGCCGTCGCCAAATATATAGTTGGCCGCAACGTGAGCACTTGCCCCGTGGCGCATGGTCAGCGAACCGAAGCTGTCGCGAATCGTATTGTTGAAGATACGGTTGCTACCCGACTTGTTGGAGATAACTTCGGACTCCCCGTCGATACGTTCGAAGTAGTTATGCTCGAGCACGGACAGCGAGTCGGCAGAATGAGAGTCACTGGTACCAAGGCGAATCGCCTCGTAGCCATTATCGCTGCCATCAGCGTAGGCCTTGCCATCTGCAGGCGCACGATCGCCAAAGTAATTGTGATCAATGTGCGCGTAATCGATCTCGGTGGCTGACGGCAATTCCCCGTCCGGCACCTCCCGGGTTACCACTAACAGCGCGCCTTCGTTAGTTTTGCCAGAAAACCAGTTGTGATCCACGCGATTGTACTGGCCGTAAATATTGACCCACTTGTTGCTGGGCGATCCGGCCTCATCGATATTGATAAACGTGTTGTCGACCACGCGGCAGAAATGACAGGGATCACGCGAACCACTGCGAGTTTGCAGGAAATCGCTGCTATCACTCGTGGCATCCATAAATATGAAACCCTGCAGCATCACGTATTCGCCGGACATACGGATAGACACGCGACCGTCGACCGTGACCTCACCGGGCACCTCGGCGGCTATCTTGATGGGCGCCGCTGCAGACCCGACACCACCAAAATCCAGATCGAGATCGGTGTAGCTACCGGAGGCCAAACACACCGTCCCCGGTGCCATCGTGCGTGTCGCGGCGCTTTCAAGCGCACCGACGCTCGTCAAAACTGTAGCGCACTCAACTGGCGGAACGCTGTCGTTTTGGCCGACGGAACCACGCGCGAAATTGCCCGGCGTAGCAGGCCCCGGCGCATCGGCAACCGGCCCCAGGGCGGTGGACAAAACGGACTCCACGAAATCGTCATCATCCGTATAGGCGGCCAGAACCTGCACCTCACCGCCACGCTGCAGCGCCGTCAGCACCAGCGCATCGGCCGTCGCCCCGTCAATTGGCGCGCCGTTGAGTTGCCATTGATAGGCCACAGTACTGGTCACAAGACCGTTCGCGTCACTGACCGACGCGCTGAGCGTTTGTCCAACCTGCGCGGTGCCCGTGACGAGCACGGCGCCCGCCGAATTTGTGGGTGGCGGTGGCTGTGGCGGCGTCGGCGTCGACGTGCCACCGCCACCTGACGAACCACAGCCGGACGCTGACGCCAACATGATCGAGCAAGCCAGCCAGAGCAGACGCGCCCTCACCGGCACACCGCCCAACAAACCGACGTGCCGCCCACGACCAGGTGCAGACCAACAAGCCACTTGGCCAATCCACTTTTACCCATTGCCCGTTCCGATATCGAAGTGAAGAGCCGGCGCCTGATTGGCGCCGGCTCCTCGGTGCAGAGGCCGCCGTTTCTTAAGGAGCAACCCAGGTCGAGTTCGGTCCGACCTGGCCTTCGGCAATGACATTGAGCATTGAGGTATCCGCACCAATGCCTGCATCCGGACCTGAACCATCGACCAGACCCGAAACAGGATCCTGCACGAAGGTCGCGCCGTCCTCACCACCCGATACATTGTCCGCGGCGGCGCCGTTAAAGTTGAAACTGGCTTGCGCCAAATTGCTCGAGTAGAAATGGTTGTTATCGAAGTCGGACGCCGCGTCAATCGCGCAACCTGATGCGTCCCAATCTGCGTCTGTGACCGCATCGCGGCCCACGCCATTGGTATTCATGTTGATCGATAGTCCGCTGCTCTGGTTCATGATGAAGTTGTCATCAACATCCAGAATCGGATCGATGTCCATACAGTCAGGATCGTCAAACGCAAATGCCTGACGCGCGTTAACCACCGTGTTGCGTGCAATCGTGACGGTGAAATCAAGACCGGGAACACCCAAAATAGATGTATTGCCACTGCCGCTCAATGGATCAGGGTTGATCAAAATCGCCGCACGCTGACCGGAGGTGGTCCGCATATTGTTGATGTAGTTGTCGACCACCGTGTGACCCAGCGGCGTGATGCTGATGCCGCCATCGTCGTTGTCGTCGCCGCCCGACAAAATGACATTCTCACGGACCGTGCTGGCAAAACCGTCTTCCAGCGCGATCAGCCCCAGCGAGTTCACAACTGTATTGCCTTCAATGAGGTTGTCACCGGACTGCACCCGCATCAGACGTCGCTCGGACTGAACGTTGTCGAAGCGGTTGTATTGAATCGTGTTGCTACCGTTGCCCTGCGCATCGCTGCCCGTAGAACGACCAACCTGCAGCGCGTGCGCCGTGGAGTCGCGATTGCCTGACACACCGGTCTTGCCGGTAATGTCTTTGAACAGGTTGTAGCGAATGATGTGCCCTTCATTGGACATGGCATTGGTGTCAGCAAAGATCGAAATAATCGAGCCTTGGTTATCCATGTCCTTACCCTGGAACAGATTGCGCTCAATAATATTGCCGACGCCTTTCAGGGTGATGTAGTGATAGGGATCGCCTCCGGGAACGGTCCGCGGCTCGGCCTCACCCAAAAACTCACTGTTGCTGAGCGTCACGCCATCACCGGACAGGTAGACAGACCCATCGCCGTTACTGTCGCAGGCGGTTGCAGCGAGCCAGTCCAACGCATCGAACGACAAATTGTCCGCCACGATGTTGTCACCGCTAAACACGATGCAGGTAGCGCCGGTAATGACCGCGGTGCTCCCTGCGGTCTTGCGCACTTGCAGGTTGTTGGCCGTGAAATCGATCTCGCCCATATCCGCGTAGTCATCGCCACCTGACGGGCTACCAAGGCCGATCACATCGCCGTCAGCGGCTGTACCCAATGCGGTCATCAGTGATGTCTCGCCGGTCACAATCACGCTGTAGACCACGTCGCCCGCAGCACCCTCTGGCGCTTCTGCGAAGCCATCATCATCGGTGTAAGTCGCGGTCACCGACACGGTCGTGCCCAGCTCCGCTGTCGTCAGCACAAAGGTGTTCGCCGTCGCACCACCGATATCGACACCGTCGGCCGCCCACTGATAGGC
>CAYGSQ010000424.1:0-3745 GCA_964352435.1 uncultured Gammaproteobacteria bacterium
CATGACCACGAGTGGCCAGTACTACAACGAGCTGGTGGTCGATCCAAAAGACCCTGAGCGCCTGTACTCGATGGACACCTTTACCAACAAGTCCGAAGACGGTGGCAAGACCTGGCAGCGTTTGTCGATTGACTCTCGCCATGTCGATGATCACGCACTGTGGATCGACCCCGATAATACCGAGCATTTGTATCTGGGCGGCGATGGCGGCATTTACGAGAGCTGGGATCGTGGCCAGACCTGGCGCCACATCCGCAATTTGTCGATTGCCCAGTTTTACCGCATCCAACCCGATAATGCGGAGCCGTTCTACAACGTTTGCGGTGGCACTCAGGACAACAACTCCTTGTGTGGCCCATCGCGCACAACAGTGGTTCACGGCATCACCAATTCCGACTGGCGCATGGTACTCGGTGGCGACGGTTACAAGCCGCAAATCGACCCCACAGATCCCAATACCATTTACGCGCAGTATCAATACGGTGGGCTGGCACGCTACGACCGACGCACACAGGAACGCATCTACATAACGCCGCATCCCAAGAGTGGCGAGAATGCCTACAAATGGAATTGGAACACACCCTTGCTGATCAGTCCGCACGATTCGCGGCGACTGTTTTATGCCGCGGAACGCGTGTTCCAGTCGGATGATCGCGGGGACAGCTGGCGGGTGATTAGCCCTGACCTGACGCGCCAACTCGATCGCAATAGCCTGGAAGTGATGGGCCGGGTGTGGAGCATTGACTCGATCGCCAAGAACAACTCGACGTCCATTTACGGCAGCGTTATTGGTCTGACGGAAAGCCCGGTAAAAGAGGGACTGCTGTACGCGGGTACCGACGACGGCGTGATCAGTGTCAGCGAAAATGGCGGCAAGCAATGGCGCCGCGTGGATAGCTTCCCCGACGTACCAGACATGTCACTGATCGAGGATCTGGTCGCATCCGTCCACGACGAAGATGTCGCGTATGCGGTCATCGACAATCACAAGCGCGGCGACTACAAACCGTATGTTCTGCGCACCGAAGACCGTGGCCAGACGTGGCAGTCTATTGCCAGCGATCTGCCGAAGCGCGGTTCCGCGCACACGATAGCGGAGGATCACGTTGATCCAAACCTGCTGTTCATAGGTACAGAATTTGGCTTGTTCTACAGTCAGGATCGCGGCCAGCAGTGGCACCAGATGAAGAACGGGTTCCCAACCATTGCGGTTCGCGACATTGAAATACAACGCCGCGAAACCGACCTCGTGGTGGGAACATTCGGGCGCGGCATTTACATTCTGGATGACTACACCGCATTGCGCACACCGGTGGCCACGTTGCGTGACGCCGAAGCTCTGTTGTTTGCGCCGAAAGACACCTGGCTTTATGTGGAAGGCGACTTATGGGACGACCGCGA
The DNA here is from genome assembly GCA_964352435.1 of uncultured Gammaproteobacteria bacterium. GTDB lineage: Bacteria > Pseudomonadota > Gammaproteobacteria > Steroidobacterales > JBCCMA01 > JBCCMA01. The sequence goes on from CAYGSQ010000424.1 coordinate 1,402, forward strand.
GAAGGGCTCCATGGGCAGCGGGTTTTTCACCGCGCCGAACCCACCCCTCGGTGCCGTGTTTACCTACTATCTGAAAGACGAGCTGCTCAGCAAAAAACAGCAGCGGCGCAAGCGTGAGCTGGAACTGGAGAAAGACGGCAGCGATACGCCCTACCCCTCCTGGGACGAAGTGCGCACCGAAGATGGCGAAGATGAGGTCGCGGTATGGCTTGTCGTGACCGATCCGAAAGGCAACGTCGTCGCTCGCGTTGAAGCCGAAAACAAGAAAGGCCTGCACCGAAGCGCGTGGAATCTGCGTCTACCGGCGCCTGACCCGGTGCAGCTCGCGAATGATACGCCACGACCTTATTGGGAATCAGAACCCGCCGGCCCGTTTGTCCTGCCGGGCGTGTACAAGGTGACGCTGGCCAGTCAGCGCAACGGCGTGATTAGCGAGCTGACAAAGGCGCAACAATTTGTCGTGAAGGTGCTCGAGGACAGTCCCGAGATCACCACTGATCGTGGCGCGTTACAGGCGTTTCAAAAGGACACGGCCAAATTACGCCGTGCGGTAATGGGGGCCTCTCGCGTGACAGCCGACATTCAGCTGCGCATTGACCACCTCAAAGAGGCATTGCGCCTGACGCCCGCTGCAACGCAAAAGCATCAGCTCCAACTGCGCGCGCTCGAATTGCGGCTGGACAAACTCAACGTGTCACTGGCAGGTGACAGCAGCGTAGCGAGTCGCGCGGAGCCGGTGCCCTGGTCGATCGCCAATCGCATCGACAATATCTATCTTGGGCACCTGGAATCGCAGGCAGCCGTGCCGGCCCTGTATCGAGAGTCGTTGGCGATAGCCAAAAAAGAGTTTACTCAAGCGCAAAAGGATCTGACCAATTTGGCCAGTGAAATGACTAAATTCGAAAGCGAGCTTGAAAGTCTGGGGGCGCCGTGGACACCAGGCCGCGTGCCGGCCTGGACTGCGCCCTAGCGACTTTGAGTCAAGACCGCAGACTGGACTGCGAGCAACGCCAGCTCTCTCGCGGGAGATGGCGTTGCCAATTTTACTGGCAGCGTATTAACGTACAGCTGCACATGCGTCAGTGACCCCACTTGGACCCGGCACACTAAAAAAGGCCAGACGCAGGGCGCCGAGATCGGCCACGTTGACAACGCCATCTTCGGTCAGGTCCGTCACGGCATCGCTGGTAAAAAAGGCCAGGCGCATCGCGCCCAGATCTTGCGCATTGACGGCGCAGTCATTGTTAAAGTCTGCGTCGCAGGCGTTGCCGTAGCCGTCCTCATCGCCATCAAACTGGCTGGCATTGGCCACGGTTGTGCAATTGTCGACGCCATCATTGACGCCGTCACCATCAGAATCGGCCGTCGGGTCGCTCGTCAACGTCACGTCGAACGTGAAATCAACGTAGGTATCAAAGCCACCCGGCGTAATGTTCGTCTTGAGGACAACGCGGTACATTCCCGGCGCAAGGGCGTCCGCGAACGAAAAGTTGTCGGAGACTTCATCGAGTGTATCGGCGCTTATGGAGGTGGTGTACAAACCAGATTGACCGCCCATACCGTCCACAGAAAAAACGTCGACCTGTAACTCGCCGAGGCCGAAGTTGCCGCCGCTCGCGACAGCGCCGCCAAGAAGCAGGATGTCCGTCCCTGTAGCGACCGCAAACGTGACATCGAAGATGGACTGGCGCACGAAAAAATCGAAATCCGATTCGCCGTAACCGTCACCGTCGCCGGAGAAACCGTCGGCGGTAAACACGCTGGATTGTCCCTGCACCGAAAAGTCGGCAAACGGTGCAGCCGGCGTATCGACCGAGCTACCGCCGGTGGAAAAGACCTCCACCCGACGATCATCGGACAGCGGTTCGTAGCCAAACGCCGATCGCAGGACAAAAAGGGCAAGTAACATCAATGGAAGCTTTTTCATCGGGGCACCTTAATATAAGACGATCGGGCATCGCACAACGTTGATCGTGTAGACACAAGCTCAACATATCACTTGTCGTGGGCAAATCGGATCCAGGCCACGCTACAACGCCCGATTGCGTCGATGAAGTGACTTAAGTCATCAACGTAACGAATGCTGTGCAGCATCAAAATACTCGTGATCCCTGTGGCACAATCCCGCGACTGATCGGTGAACTCACCTGGTCGATGTTTAATGAGTAGCAAGTCAGGTCGGACACACCAACAACATCCACACCTTTACCGCAATGCGGGGATCAGGACGCGACGTTTCAAGCCGCTGGTGGCGAGCATGGGATTGGCAAGCTCGTCGATAGCTTCTACGACCTCATGTCGACCAAAACCGAATACGCGCGCATCTATGGCAACCGAGCAGAAC
>CAYGSQ010000425.1:0-1278 GCA_964352435.1 uncultured Gammaproteobacteria bacterium
TTTCTGTACTGACGTTGTACTCTACAAAAAATCCAAGAGCGGCCAGATCCAGGTCACCGTCGCCATCGACATCGGCCGGCGTAGCCGCGTTGAGCCAGAAATCGAAAGCCGCTGGCGTCACCCATAACGGGTCGGCCACCGGCGTCACTTCAACAAAGCTCGGTCCCGTGAAAACAAACCAGTCCAGATCGATTTGTCCGGTCGCTGCACCTTCCCCGTCGACAGCGATAAAATAGTCGTTACCTGCGGTCACCGCGATATCGTCAATGCGACTGTTGCCAAACAATGTATCGTTGTTTGACGCCAGCTCAGTCAGATTATCGACTGTCGAGCCCGTGTAGACCGCGAGCGTGGTATCAAACGTCGACAGTATGGTTTCGACGGTAAGCAGTCCATCTTCTACGGCGGTGTAGCGAAACCACACGGATGCGCCGCCAGAATCGCCGGCGTGGTCGGGTTCACCGAGCTCTTTGGTCGCGCCCGCGTTGGTGCCCAACAGGCGACCCCGGCCACTGATGGGGAAGGCGCCGGCGAAATTGTCGTTGGTGCGCGCCGCGATGGAGTAATCGGCAGAGATCGTGGAACTGTTGCCGGCGTTGTCCGTGACGGTAACGGTGAACGTATAGTCACCGGGTACCGAAGTATCGAGTTGCGTCGCTGTGGGTTGGTCGCCGATGCAACTTGCGACACCGGAGCCCAAGGTCTCATCAGCACACTGATAATCGACGTCGACGAGAACGCCCTCAAAGTAGACGGCATCCTTGGCGGGTGAGGACAAGGTAACGACAGGTGAGGTTTGGTCGTTCAGTGTTTCAGACGACCAGGTCAGGGCGTACTGCCCGGTATCGTTCCAGCGCCCAGAAACTACGATGGCGTAGGTGGCGCCCGCGACGACAGGTACGCCCTGCAGGCGGCTGGTAAAGCCGACCGTATCGTCATTGGTAGCCAGTTCGGTCAGGGCATTGATCGACGTGCCTGAATACATCGCAAGCACCGTATCAAAATTGGCGCCCACCGTGTCGACGGTGAAAAAACCGTTTTCTGTGGCGGTCCATTGAAACCATACCGACGCGCCTGAGATACCGCCATGGTTGGGCTCACCAGATTCCGTCGTGGCACCCGCGTTCGTACCCGTAATGCTGCCGCTGGCGGCGAGTACCAAGGGACTGTCGAAGTTATCGTTCGGCGGGTTGGCAACAATCGTGTAGTCGGCCGTCACAACAGAAACGTTGCCCGCCAGGTCCGTGCCCGTGACGGTGAAGACAAAATTTCCGGGCA
>CAYGSQ010000425.1:1288-3725 GCA_964352435.1 uncultured Gammaproteobacteria bacterium
GTACATTACCAATACACGATTCCATACCGCTGGCCGGCACCGGATCGAAACAGGAGTAACCGGCAAACAATGCCGCGCCTTGGGGCACCACCTCGCCGTCGTCCGGACTCCACAATGTGATGGTCGGTGGGACGGTGTCGAACTCTTCTGACAAAGACCAGGTCAGCGTGATCGCGCCCGTCGCCCCTTGCCATCCGTCCACGGCAATAAAATAGTTGGTCCCGGCGGTAACCGGCACGGCGGAGATTAGGCTTTGCAAGCCGCCGCTGTCGTTGTTTTGCGCAATGCTTGTCAGCGTCGCCACACTGGCGCCCGTGTACAGCCCAAGCGTCGTATCGAAGTCGGAGCCGAACGTGTCCACTGTGACATAGCCTGTAAACGAGGGTGTCCACGCGAACCAGACGGAGGCGCCGCCGATATTAAACCCATGCGCAGGCTCATCAGTTTCGAGGGTCGCACCATCGTTGGTGCTGCTCAAGCTGCCCGATTCAGACAGTGGCTGAGCGTTCGCGAACTGATCATTGGGCAGGGCCTCAATGACTGTGTAGTTCGCGAACTCTGTGGTCACATTGCCTGCATTGTCGGTGCCGGCGACCGTAAAGTTGAATGCACCAAGTGCGCTGGTATCGATCGCAGATCCTGCCGGTGTGTCGCCCACGCAAGACGCGAGCCCGGTACCCAATGCTTCATCGGTACAACCGTAGGCGGCGAGAATCGCCCCCCCTTGTGTGAACACGGCGCCATCGATGGGCGATTCGATGCTGACGACGGGCGGTGTGACGTCCGTGCCGCTAATGGTGTAATTCACGCTGGCGTTGGCCACATTGCCTGCGACATCGGTCGCCGTTACCGTGAACGTGTTGCCGCCTTGCACATTTGTGGCCAGCAAATCGCCCGTGGCAACGTCGCCGATGCAAGTATCGACACCGCTGCCCAAAAATTCATCCGCGCACGCGTAGCTGACGGCCACAATCGCGTTTTCCACAAACGTTGCGCCCTGCGTCGGCGCGGCAATCGAGATCGTCGGCGGCGTATTGTCCGTGCCGTCAGAAAACGACAAGGTCAGTGTAATATCCCCTTCTGAGCCTGCGTACCCATCCACAACGATCTGGTAGACCGTGCCAGCGGTCACGGCGACGCCCGCTAGCCGGCTTTGGCGACCCACCGCGTCGTCGTTGGCCGCAAGCAATGTCAGCGCATCCACCGCTGTGCCGGTGTACATCGCCAGCACCGTATCGAAGGTGGAATCCAGCGTGTCCACCGTCAAAAAGCCATCGATGGATGCCGTCCATTCAAACCAGACCGATGCGCCTACGGGTACATCCGCATGTTGCGGCTCGCCCGGCTCCGCTGTTGCATTGACGTTGGTGCCAAACCACGTTCCCTGTGCAACCGGTTCAGGAAAATCGAAGGGGTCATTGAGCGGGGCTGCGCTGGCCGATGCCCCCAGCAAAAAGAGCAGACTAAAGATGCTAATACGAAAATACATTATGCTCATTCTAAATTTCCTCAATCGCCCGTTCTACCGTTAACCGAAGCAACGGCCATAGACTTAGACGCTATCGCTCAAAGGATGGAACAAGAATCTCCCGGTTGTCGTTTGGCAATTGCCAGACGTACTTCCCATCACGCAATTTCTTAGGCAAATTCGCCTTCAAATGCAAACGCTGACCCGCCCGCACCAGGCGGACGGGGCAGCGAACTTGCACTCAATTTTCCAATTCGACCTCTTCGGCGATGAGCGTGGTGCCATCCCAGCTGCCCTTGGCTTTGACAAGCGTGCCGTCACTGATGGCGTCGAAAAACACCGTGCTGCTAACCGGCACGTCGTTGAGCAACTCAAATTGCGTGCCGGACACCGTCATGACGCTGACGCCAACAATACTCAGATCAGGCGGCGCGATCAGCGAGGCCGGTCCCTGCACCTCCACTTCATTATCATCATCGTCATCACGTTCGAGCAACACGGCCGTGAGCCGATTGTTGTTATCGCCGTCGATGTAAGCCTTGATCTCGACGAAGTCGCCGACGTTGAGGTCGGCGAGCGAAAATGGGCGTACATCGGCATCGCTGTCGTCCTCGATCACCGTTTGCGACCCAACGAAGACCGTTTGCCCTACCACCGTCACTGTTGACGCCGCCGTATCCACCGCTTCCACCCGCGCCTCAAATTCAACTTGCGCGGAATCCTCGCGATCTTCGAAATCAACTTTGGTGGCTACCAGCACGCCATTGGCATCCAGCACGCCGTCCAGTTCCACGCGTACGCCGACCGCCAACATCGCCGAGGTGCCATCATCAAACACCGTTTGTGCGTTGGTGGTTACGGGAAAACCATCGACATCGAAGTCGGTCACCGACACGAAGCGTGTCACGAAGCCTTCCAGCTCACCGAAGTCGCCGTGGAGACTCCGGTAGATGGTGAGTCACCGATTGC
>CAYGSQ010000426.1:0-3723 GCA_964352435.1 uncultured Gammaproteobacteria bacterium
ACCGATGAATCGGTGTATCTCAAGCGCCGCGCCCTGATGCGGACCGCCGGTCTCGCGCTTGGCAGCATTGCCGCCAGCGCCTGCTCCGCCGACAGTCCGAGTGCCGCGCCGCCACCTCCGGCTGCCGGCAGTGCCGATCGCTTCGCCGACCTGATCAAAAGCCCGTACAGCACGGACGAGACGCTGAGCACCTTCGACGACGTCACGACATATAACAACTATTACGAATTTGGTACGGGCAAGAGCGACCCGAGCCGCACGTCGGGTGACTTCAAAAGCAAGCCGTGGACCGTGACCGTATCGGGTGAGTGCGAGAAGCCTGGCCAATACACCTATGAGGATATTGTGGCGCCTCACGCGTTTGAAGAACGCATTTATCGCCTGCGCTGTGTCGAAGCCTGGTCGATGGTGGTGCCCTGGATTGGCATCCCAATGGCCGATCTTCTAAAGCGCTTTGCGCCGACCTCAGATGCCAAATACGTGGTCTTCCAAACCCTGATGGACGTCGACCGGATGCCCGGCCAGCGCCGCGCGGTGCTCAACTGGCCCTACATCGAAGGCCTGACCATCGCCGAAGCCATGAACCCGCTGACCTTGATGGCCACTGGGCTCTACGGCCGCGAGCTGCCCAATCAAAACGGGGCGCCGCTGCGTTTGGTCGTACCGTGGAAATACGGGTTCAAGAGCATCAAGGGCATCGTCGACATCGCGTTTTCGAAAACACGACCTGTCACCAGTTGGGAGGATGCCGCGGCCAGCGAGTACGGTTTCTACGCCAACGTCAATCCGCAGGTGGATCACCCGCGTTGGTCACAGGCACGTCACCGTGAGATTGGCGCTGGCCTGTTTGCCGATAAAGTCCCGACGCAGATGTTCAATGGCTATGGTGAGCAAGTGGCAGACCTCTACAAAGATCTCGATTTACGGCGCAATTTCTAGGGCAATAACACATACCGTCACGGGCCGATGCCCGGTATCATCCCGTCCATGAATGTGACCGCACTCAAAACTGGCGTATTTGCGCTGGCGTTATTGCCTGCGCTCAAGCTCCTTGCCGATGCGTTTGGTATTGGCGGCGGCACGCTGGGCGCCAATCCCGTTGAGTCTTTACTCCACCGTGTAGGCTGGTGGGGTTTGGTTTTCATGATGGTTACGCTGACGGTGACGCCGGCGCGCAATCTCACCGGCATGACATCGCTCATTCGCATTCGCCGCATGCTGGGTCTGTTCGCGTTTTTCTACATCTCAGTGCATTTTTTGACTTACGCATGGCTCGATCAGGGCTGGGCCATCGGACCGATCATTGAAGACATCTACAAGCGCCCCTATATCACCATCGGTGTCATCGCTTTGCTGTTGTTGTTGCCGCTCGCGGCGACGTCCAACAATGCGAGCCAACGCAAACTCAAAAAGCGCTGGCAAACCTTGCACAAACTGACCTACGTCATTGCCATCCTTGGTGTCTGGCACTTCTGGTGGCAGGTCAAAAAGGATGCCACTGAGCCTTTGATTTTTGCCGCCGCACTGGCCGCGCTTCTGAGCTATCGTTTTTACAGGTACCGCCAACGTGCCCGACGCTGATCGCGACGACATTCCAAAATCCAAAGCCGGTATGCGACCGTTGCGCAGGCTGGTGCCTTACGTTTTTGCCTATCGCCGGCAAATCGTTTTCGCTTTGATTGCCATGCTGATTGCCGCCGCGGCAACACTATCGTTGCCCATGGCCGTCCGCGGCATGATCGATAACGGCTTTGATGCGTCCAATGCTGAGGGTATTGATCGCAGCTTCTCGATGCTGTTTGGTGTGGCGATGATCATGGGCATTTCTGCAGCCGCACGCTTCTATTTCGTCTCATGGATTGGTGAGCGAGTCGTGGCCGATGTGCGCAGCGCGGTCTACCAGCACGTCATTGGAATGAGCCCGCAGTTTTTTGAACGCACGCGCGTCGGCGAAGTGCTTTCCCGGTTAAATACGGACACGACCCTGATTCAAACTGTGGTGGGATCCAGCGCGTCCATCGCGCTGCGCAGTGCACTGATGCTGATTGGCGCGGCGTCGCTGCTGGTGATTACCAGCCCACGCCTGGCGCTGCTAATGGCCTTCGTTATCCCCGTAGTCCTGGTCCCGATTCTGGTCTTTGGGCGCAAGGTGCGACGTCTTTCGCGTGACAGCCAGGACCGCGTTGCCGATTTCAGTGCGGTCGCCGGCGAGACGATCGGCGCCATACAAACCGTGCAGGCCTTCACGGCACAGGCAAGTGAAGCGCGCCGGTTTGACGATAATGTTGAGGCGGCATTCGAGACGGCTCGCCGCCGCATCGGTTTTCGCTCGGCCTTAACGGTCAGCATTGTCTTGCTCGTGTTTGGCGCCATTTCTTTCGTATTGCATCAGGGCGCGACCGCTGTGGTCGCCGGCACAATGAGCGCGGGTACGCTGGGCCAGTTCGTGCTGTACGCCGTATTCACCGCAAGCTCGACGGCAGCCTTGAGTGAAGTGTGGGGCGAAGTGCAACGCGCCGCCGGTGCCACCGAGCGGATTGCGGAGTTGCTGGATGCGCAACCGACCGTTGCGCAACCGGCATCACCGCGCGCGCTACCATCGCCCGCAACAGGCCAGATTGATCTGCAGAACGTCGGTTTCCACTATCCGAGCCGCCCGAACGATCCGGTCTTTCACGATCTGAACCTGCGCATCGAACCGGGCGAGACCGTCGCACTTGTCGGCCCGTCCGGCGCGGGCAAATCAACCATATTGCAGTTATTGTTGCGCTTCTATGACGTGACGGCGGGACAAATTCAGTTCGATGGTATCGATGTGCGTGACTGCGATCTCATTGCATTGCGTACACGCTTTGGTCTGGTGCCTCAGGAGAGCGTTATTTTTTCGGCCAATGCGCTGGAAAATATTCGCTACGGACGCCCCGATGCCAGCGACCAAGAAGTAATGGATGCGGCGCGAGCCGCGCATGCACACGAATTCATTGAAGCCTTGCCTGACAAGTACCAGAGTCACTTGGGTGAACGCGGCGTCCGGCTGTCCGGGGGGCAGCGACAACGCATTGCGATCGCACGTGCCGTACTGAAAGACCCACCGGTGTTGCTACTCGATGAGGCGACCAGCTCGCTTGATGCCATCAGTGAAGATCTCGTGCAACAGGCGTTGGAAAGGCTCATGCGCTCGCGCACGACGCTTGTGATCGCGCACCGTTTGGCAACGGTCAAAAAAGTGGATCGTATAGTCGTACTGGACGCCGGCCGGGTCGTGGCAACCGGCAAGCACGATGAGTTGATGGCCGAGGGCGGACTTTATGCTGAGCTGGCGACCCTTCAATTTCATGCAGCCGTCGGTGCATGAGAAACCCTGTGATTTCGTGTTAGCTTAGACACGCTCCGTCTCACCGCCTTTTACCGGATTTCAATTACTCTCTATGCGCCTGCTGCTTTGGAATATTCGCTATGCTGCGGGCTATGGTCCGGCGTTTCATTTGCCGATACCTGGCGCCGGTTACCTGCGCAGCAATCGACGCAATCTGGAACGCATTACCGAATTTATCCAAAGCACCGATTCAGACATTGTCGGTCTCGTTGAAGTGGATACCGGCTCGATACGTTCGCGCGTCAATCAGGCTCAAAGCATTGCCGAAACGCTGGGCCACTATTCCACCTATCAGTGCAAGTACGGCGAGAGTTCGTTTAACCACCGCGTGCCGGTGCTGCGTAATC
>CAYGSQ010000427.1:0-2621 GCA_964352435.1 uncultured Gammaproteobacteria bacterium
GCTTGAGATGCTGGTCATGTCGATCTGGATGAAGTTAGACAGTGCAAAACCGTTGTTTGGATCAAGCGTTTTGATGAACGCGATGGCCGAGCTGTTGCCGGCCAGGTCGCCCATTTTCGCGTCGAAGCTGAAGATGTATTCGCTGCCGATATCACCCGCGCTCACGACCTGTTCCTGAAACACGTTGGCTTCAATGCGGTTGCCGACGCCGTGGTCAGCGTTATTGTAATCGTTGAAGACCACAAGCTGTTGAGCGCCTTGATCAACGCCGCCCTGGCCATCAGCCACATTCGAGAAACCGCCGCTGCCGTTCGGTGCAGGGAACACACCATAGCCATAAAGGTAGCCGGTGCCCGATGGATCAAATACGTTGGCAAAGATGTTCCAGCCCGCATCGCCAAGCGCCGTTGGGCTGCTCATGTCGAGGCCTTCAAAGTCTTCGTTGTAAGAAGAAAGCGCGCCAAATGCCGGCATCGCGAAAAGGGTTGCAGCTGCTGCAACCAGCAGTGTGGTTTTTTTGATTGTCATGGATTTAGCCCCCGGATAAAAAAAAATCGGCATGTGCACGTTCTACGACGCGATGTCCGTACCCTGAATAATGGCAGAATTCTGACAGCGCTGTCAAACAGCGGTATTTTGTAGAATACGCGGTGTGGCCAAGACCATGATAAAGTCCGGCCGGGAATTGATTATCAGGAGCTTAGGCGTGGAAAAAGCGACGATTGCCGATGTCGCGAAATTCGCGGGCGTATCGATCAAGACGGTCTCACGAGTCACCAACAATGAGCCTAATGTGCGCGAGGACACGCGCACCCGTGTGCTCAAGGCCGTAGCCGAGCTCGGTTATCGCCCCAATCCTTCGGCACGTTCACTCGCATCCCGCCGTTCCTACCTGATTGGCTTGTTATATGACAACCCAAGTCCCAGCTACCTGATTAATGTTCAGAACGGGTCCTTGCGCACGTGTCGCGATGAGGGTTACGACCTGGTGATCTATCCTTGCGATTATCGCAGTGGGTCATTGCCTGACGATATGGCCGCAATGATCAGGCAGTCGCGGGTAGACGGCGTCATCCTTACGCCGCCGCTGTGCGACCTGCCTCCTCTATTGGAGATGTTAGCGCGCCTGGAAACGCCGTTTGCGCGTATTTCGCCTGCGGACGGGCTGCACCCGGACTGCTCGATCGTCACCAACGATGAAGACATCGCGGCGCAAATGACCAAGCACCTGATCAATACAGGACACAGCCGAATTGGATTTATCCGCGGCCACCCGGATCACGGGGCGGTGTGCAATCGATACGAGGGTTACCTGAAGGCGCTGGCACAGGCATCGATTGCCAGCGACGAGACGTTGGTGGCGCAGGGCTACAACTCGGTCGAGTCGGGGGAGGCGTGCGCGCAGCAGCTATTGGCTCTGGACCAACCGCCTAGCGCAATTTTTGCGGCCAACGATGACATGGCTGCCGGTGCGCTGCGAGCCGCGCATGCGCGCGGGCTCGACGTGCCCGAGGCGCTGTCGGTTGCCGGGTTTGATGATTCGCCGATGGCGCTTCAGGTGTGGCCGGCCCTGACCACGATTCGTCAACCGATCAAAGTGATGGCAGAGCGGGCCACGACAGTGCTGCTGCGTCAGTTGCGCGGCGAGGACGATGACGACCTGCCGCGCAACATTGAATGCGGACTCGTGCTGCGCGCCTCTACGGCGAACACGTCGACGTAGTGCCGCTCGGCCCAGGCGCTGCAAAGAACAGATTGCGCAGAATCGCCAGATCAAGCACGTTCACCACGCCGTCACTGTTAAAGTCGGCATCCGAATCAGCGGTGAAAAACACCTGACGCAGCAGGCCCAAGTCAGCCACATTGACGACGCAGTCGTCGTTTAGATCGGCATCGCACAGATTGCCGTAGCCGTCATTGTTGCTGTCGACCTGATCTGCGTTATCCACCAGCAGACAGTTGTCGATTGCGTTGGCCACGCCATCTTCGTCGTCATCCAGCGGGCCGTTAAAAGCCCAATAGTCGGTGCGGAAGCCGATGTTGCTGCCGGACGTTGAAATAATGGCTATGACGATGTTGACCAGCTGACCGTTGCCGTTGGGATCGGCATCCAGTACGCCGTTACCACCGTTGAGGAAGCTGTTGTCGTCAACAAAGCTGGTCAGTGGCACCGTGATTTTTTGCCAGCCGCCGCCACTGACTGCGCACGGGCCGCTTGGTGACACGACACAGGTGAATTGAAACTCGTCGTCGATACCATCGGTGATCAGTTGATCGCCGTTGTCATCGTCTTGCAGGTTGAGTTCGAGATTATAAGACTGGCCTGCGTCTGGGTTAATCCAAAACGTAAAGTCGACCATCCCGCTCAGGTCCTGTGGGCGACCCCGACCAAAACCGCCGACAAACCCGGTCGCGCCACCGGAGCCCCAGCTGGTCTGGATAGAGAAGTTGCCGCCATCCTGCGGTGGCAGATCGTTGCTATTGGGTGCAATGCCGCCGCCGCCGACGCTACCGTTAAACGCAAACCAGCCGTTTTCAAGAGGATCGCCGTGTTCCATATCGTCAAACACGTAGCCCAGTCCAGGCGTGCCGTCAGGTGGCGACGGGTAGCCGCGCACGAT
>CAYGSQ010000427.1:2631-3717 GCA_964352435.1 uncultured Gammaproteobacteria bacterium
CGTAGTCGATAGTGATGTCCTGCGGGAAGACCGTGCTGGCGTCCGGGTTGCCGGGAAAGTTACCGCCAACTGCGAGATTGAGCAGCAAGTGAAAGTCGATATCAAACGGGGCAGGAAACGGACCGCCGGTTGACCACCATGACGTACGCGTCGCGTAAACCTGTCCATCTACGTACCAGGTGATTGCACCTTCGCGCCATTCAACGGCGTAGGTATGGAAATCGTCTTCGGTGCCGGCGGGCAGCAGGGTTTCTTCACCGGAAAAAGTGTTCTCGGGAAATGTGCCGCCGTAATGAATCGTACCGTAGATGCGCTCTGGTTCATTGCCCAGCGATTCCATAATGTCGATTTCGCCGCTGGCTGCCCAGACACCGTAGGTCGATGGGCTGCTTGAGAGCATCCAGAACGCGGGCCACATGCCCTGGCCTGACGGCAATTTGGCGCGCATTTCAAAGCGACCGTAGGTCCAGTCGCCGCGACCCAGCGAACGAATGCGACTGGACGTGTAATTGCGGCCGCCGACAAATTGTTCGCGCGCCGTAATGGTTAGCTCGCCGTTTTCAATCGTGGTGTTGTTCGCCGTGTAAAACTGAAGTTCGTTGTTACCCCAGCCCGGGATGCCGAACTGGGAACCGTCGCCAATCATGTATTCCCATTTGCTGAGATCAAGCGAGTCACCGTCGAACTCATCTGCCCAAACCAACTGACAGTCGGGCAGCGCGACGCACTGCGCGGCAGCGGGTGTCGCCAGCGCCCAGCTCAGGCTGAATAGACCAAGACACTTAGCGGCATTGAGCGAGGACAGTGAAAGAGCGCGCATAATTTACTCCGAAAGTTAAAAAAAGGCCGAGACCGTTCTGCAGTCGGTCTCGGCCTGATGGCTGTTCATAGATGAGCCGATCGTTCCTGATCGGCTCCCGCCATATTTACAGACTAGGTGCGGCCGGACCCGGTGCGCTGAAGAACGTGCCGCGCATGATGCCAAGATCGACAACGTTGACGACGCCGTCGCCATCAAAGTCAGCATCTGCATCATTGGTGAAGAAGCGCAGGCGCAGCTGGCCAAGATCGATAAAGTTGATCACG
>CAYGSQ010000428.1:0-3713 GCA_964352435.1 uncultured Gammaproteobacteria bacterium
GGGTGTGGCTTACGATATTTCGGCATTGGTCGACGAGCCGGTACTTGATTTCACGGTGTCAGCGGGCCAGCGCCATTATCAAATTGGTGACTCGTTGGCGCTGACCGCCAACGTTATGGCGGATGGGCATCCGATTACGACACCGCTCGACCTGACGGTGCGCGTGTGGCGACCGGGTAATTCTGCGGCCAACCTTTTGGCGGACAAGGCGCTGGCACTAACCGATGCGATCGTTAACACGGAACCCGGCGCGACGATCGCGCAGCAAAATATTGCGCGCTTGTTGTTCTCGACGGAGTCGCGTGGGCGGTTGGCCAGCAACGCAAATTCGCTGCCCATGACCACGACCGCGCCGGGCGTGTACAAGACGGCATCGGCACCGGTGACGGTCGCGGGCACCTATCGGGTCGAATTTGACGTGGCGGGTGAGCACCCACGCACGGGTCGTTTCAAACGTACGCGCTCGGTAACCGTGCACGTTGGTTTTGCAGATGCGGACATTGAGTCCACTCAGGTTGTTGCAGCCCGTATTGAGGTGCCTGATAAGCCGCCGCAGGTGCGAGTCGAGGTGACACCGCGCGACAGTCTCGGTAACTATCTGGGGCCTGGCTATGCAAGCTGGATTGCCGCATCAGTGGACGGCCAACGTGTCCCGCTCCCCAGCGACCTTGGCAACGGTCGCTATCGTTTTGCGCTCAATGGTGCGACGACGCGTGCCACGCCGCTAGCGGTCACGGTAAAAGGGCAGTCAGTGTTTGACGGTCGACTGGCGGATATTGAGCCGCCGGCGCCGGCACCAGCGCGCCAGTTGTGGCAATACCTGGTCGCGCTGTTGCTGGTTGTCATTGTGCTGTGGTGGTTCGGGAAGATGACCCGCTAGCCTGCATTATTCATGAAGCATCGCAACGAGGGTGGTGCAGCGGCGGCCGCAGTCGATCAGTCGTGAGTCATGCAGGCTAGAGATCGATGCGTATGCCGAGACTTAGCGTGCGGTCGCGATTGGGGCGGGCGCCGTAAGGCTGACGCGCAACAATGGCTTGTTCGTCGGTCAGGTTGTCGATACGTGTGTAAAGATTGATCGAATCCGACAGGCGATAGTGCGCCGACAGGTCGAGAATCATGAAATCGTCCGTGCGTTCGAAGGCGCCGCACGCTGCGCGGACACAGGTTTCGTCGACGAAATTCGCGTTGAGGTAGGTGGCCCATGCACCGTGGGTCAGACCGAGTGACACCAGAAACTGATGCTCGGGAATGTAGGGCAATGGGTCGCCCGAAGACACGTCGCCAAAGAACGCTGTATCGGCGATGTCGCTATCAAATTCACCATCGAGATACGTGTAGCTCAGCGAAAAGGGGATGGAGAATGCCGCGCTGCGCGACAAGTCGTAGGTGGCCGCGAATTCGATGCCAAAGATACTGGCGGCATCGCCGTTGAATGCGTCGCCAATTTCGCAGTCATTGCCTGAAGAGGATGTGCACTCACCCAGCAGGTTGTCGTAGTCCGTAAAGAATGCGGCGGCATCGACGGCCCAGCCATTCTTGTTGAGGCGCATGCCCAGTTCGTAATTGATGCTCTGTTCTTCATCCACGTCCGTCGCATTGGACGGTGCGGTGAACCCCTTGTGCACGCCGCCATAAACGGCCAGTGAATCGCTAAGGCCGTAAAGTGCACCAACGCCGGGTATCAGTACCTGGGTTGAGTTACTGCGTTGACTGCGCAGGTTGTCGGCGGCACGTGACGAGGGATCGGTCGTCTGGCCGTTGCGAATCTCATAGCGTGTACGGGCCTGGTCGATGTCTTCATAGCGCAGTCCGGGCGTGAATACCCAGTTGTTCCACTCGATGCGATCGTAAACGTGAATCGACAGCGCTTGCGCTTCCTGAATACGGTTGCCGGCGTTACCCAGCAGACCCAGGTCGGCTAACACCAGCTCACCGCCTGTCTGCGTGTAGGTGCTGTTGCGTTGCAGGCGGTCTTCTTCGTCTTCGTGCAGGCGCACGCCAACTTCAAGTTCGTGCGACGTAGCGCCCGCAGTGAACGCGTAGTCCAGACCAAGCTGAATGCCGCGCGAGAAATACTCACGCGCGTTGCTGCGCAGTTGGATGGCACCGTCCGCGCTATCGCCACCGGCCAGAATGGCCTGCAGGTCGGCAGCGCTCAGGCCGCCCGCGCCGTCGCCGCTGTTGATACCCTGTACGACCGAGAACCAGCTGGTGCTCGAAAAATCCTGAGCGTTGGCGCTGCCGTCCGTGTCGATGCCTTCGGTTTTAAACCAGTCGCGTTCGTGGTTGTTTGAGTAGGCCGTGGCGGTCAGCGACAGGCCGTTTTTGAAATCGGCCAGGTAGCGCAAGATAACCTGATCATGTTCGGTTTCGATGTTATCCAGCGCAGACACACCGTAGCGCCGCAGAGGCGCTGCACCGAAGTCGCCGTCCGTCAGGCCGAGATAACTCTGCTCGGAATTTTCCTTGGCGTATTGAAGCTTGACGTCAAATTGCTGATAGACGGGCGCCGTCCCCGCACTGTTAAAGCGGAATTTGGCCGTGAAGTCGTCTTTGTCGAGACCAGTGCCACCGCCCCCGTCTATGTCCTGGAAACCGTCGCTGTCCCACACGTGCGCTTCGAGCAACCAGCCCATACGTTCCGTGCTGTCACTGTAGACGCCGTGACCGCGCGTCGTGCCGAACTGACCTGCTTCAAGATTAACGCGTGCGGTACGCGACTCGGTGATGGGCGTTGACACAAAGTTCATGGCGCCGCCTACGGTGTACGGCCCTTGGCGAACGGCTGCGGCCCCTTTGATGACTTCTACCTGGTGCATGCGGCCCGCGGTCGGAAAATAGTACGCCGACGGCGCAGAGTAGGGCGCTGGCGCGATCAGAACGTTGTCTTCCAGTAGCGTGATGCGGCCACTGCGTTCTGAGGCCGTACCGCGAATGCTCAGGTTCGGGCGCAAGCCATAGCCATCCTCCAACTGGACCGACACGCCGGGAATGGCGCGCACGATGCTCTGGATGTCGGTGTAGGCGAATTGCCCGAGTTTTTCCGCGTCCACCACCGTCGCCGCGCCGGTGACGGTGGCGACGTCGTCGCGATGGCCAACGATCGTAATTTCCTCAAGATCGCTGCGATCCTGGGCTCTGGCCAACGATCCTGCGGTCAAACAGGCAACGGTAAAGGCCGAAACACAAAGGGTTTGCAGTGGCGTGGGCATGGGAGAGAATCCGGCGGTTGAAATGAGTTTGCGAATAATAATAATTCTCATTTGCAACTGTCAACTGTCACGAATGTCGTGTTTGCGTGGCAGGATTGCGCCCACAAAAAACGCCGCTGTGGCAATCCACAGCGGCGTCGTCAAACCTGTTGTAAAGCAGGCTTATTTCTTGGCGCGACGCTCGTTGGTCTCGACGATCACAGCTTCTGCAATGTTGGACGGGCAGGTCGCATAGTGCGAGAACTCCATCGAGAACTGACCACGACCCGAGGTCATGGTGCGCAGATCGCCGATGTAGCCAAACATTTCACTCAGAGGGCAGTCCGCTTTGACGCGCACGACGCCCGTAGGGCCTGCATCCTGCGACTTGATCATGCCGCGACGGCGGTTCAAGTCACCAATGACGTCACCCACGTGATCGTCTGGCGTGAACACGTCCACTTTCATGATGGGCTCGAGCAGCTGGGGGCCGGCCTTGGGAATCGACTGGCGGTAGGC
>CAYGSQ010000429.1:0-3713 GCA_964352435.1 uncultured Gammaproteobacteria bacterium
TCGCACGGGCGCGCCGCAGGTTTGTGGCAGTTCATTCCCGGTACCGGTCGCATGTACGATCTGGAACAAGACTGGTGGTATGACGGTCGCCGCGATGTGATGGCGTCGACGCGGGCGGCACTCGACTACCTTGACGTATTGCTGCGCAAAACCAAAGGCGACTGGCTGTTGGCCATTGCCTCGTACAACTCGGGCGAAGGCCGCGTCCTGTCCGCTGTGCGACGCAACCGCGCGGCCGGCTTGCCAACGGATTTCTGGCATCTGAAACTGCCGCGCGAAACGCGCAGCTACGTGCCGAAACTGCTGGCAATTGCGCGCGTCGTGGCACGGCGCGCGCAGCACGATTTCAATTTGCCCTATGTATCCCCCGAGCCATATTTCGCCGTTGTCGAGCTCGACGGTCAGATCGATCTGGCGCTGGCCGCGGAGATGGCCGGCACGACAGTCGATGAAATTTACCGGCTGAACCCGGGCTTCAATCGTTGGGCCACGCGACCAACCGGCCCCCATCGCCTCGCAATCCCAAATGAAAGCTACGGCCAGTTTTATCAGGCGCTGCAGGACACGCCCGCCGATGCGCGCGTGCAGTGGACACGCTATAAGATCAAGGATGGCGACGTGCTCGGTACCATCGCGCAACGTCACGGCACAACCGTCGACGTGTTACGCGAAGCCAATCAACTCAAAGGTGCGCAAATCAGGGCGGGTCGGCATCTGATGATTCCGAAAGCGAGCAAGGCGGCAACGGATTACGCACTGTCCGCCGGCGGTCGTGAACGCTCACGCCTGTCGCGCAGTGAAGGCCAACGCTACGTCGTACGAAACGGTGACTCACTGTGGACCATCGGGCGCAAGTTTGGCGTGTCATCCAGCGCCATTGCGCGGTGGAATGGCATGGCACCGCGCGACAATCTGCGTGTCGGTCGCGAGCTGGTCATCAAAAGTTCAAAAGCCAGCGCGGCGGCAATTGTGGCCCCCAGTGGCCCGGCGGGCACTCAGCGGCGCGTCAATTACTCGGTGCGTAATGGTGATTCGCTGTCCACGATTTCGTCGCGCTTTCGCGTGTCAGTCAACCAGTTGGTCAGCTGGAACAAGCTCGACCGGGGCAAATATTTGCAGCCCGGACAAAATCTGGTCATGTATGTCGACGTCACGCGACAATCCGGCGGCTGACCAACCTTTTAATTTGATTGTGAGGATGTGTGCATGGGATTTTTGACCGGCAAACGGGCACTGATCGTCGGTATCGCCAGTGAGCGTTCTATTGCTTACGGCATCGCCAAGTCGATGCACGAGCAAGGTGCGACGCTTGCCTACACCTACCAGAACGACAAGCTGGGCGAGCGCGTGCGCAAACTGGCCGCCTCGCTGGACGACAACGCACTGTGCCTGCCGCTCGACGTCGGCGACGATGCGCAAATCGACGCCTGCTTCGAGCAACTGGCGCAGCAAGACTTTGACCTGGATATCGTCGTACACGCCGTTGGCTTTGCGCCACGTGACCAACTCAGCGGTGGTTTTACTGAGAGCGTGACGCGCGAAGGGTTTGGGATTGCGCACGATATATCGGCGTACAGCTTTTGCGCGCTGGCCAAAGCGGCGCGGCCGATGTTGGCCAAGCGCAAGGGCTCGATGTTGACCCTAAGCTATCTGGGCGCCGTCAAAGCCGTACCCAATTACAACGTGATGGGGCTGGCCAAAGCGAGCCTTGAGGCAAGTGTGCGCTTTCTGGCCGCCGACCTTGGTGCACAGGGCATTCGGGTCAACGGTATTTCCGCCGGCCCGATTCGAACTCTGGCCGCGTCAGGTATCAGCGGGTTTCGCAAAATGCTGAGCCACGTCGCGGATGCGTCGCCGCTAAAACGGAACGTGACAGCCGACGATGTCGGCAACGCCGCGGCGTTTTTGTGCTCGGACCTGGCAGCCGGTATCACCGGTGAGATCCTGTACGTCGATGGTGGTTACAGTAACGTCGCGATGAACCTTTGCGACTGAAACTTTTGCGGGAGCGACCGGACGGCCGCTCCCGCGCACGTGCTTGCCCTACTGCAGTACTTCGGGACGCAGCACGACGTCCGCATCTTCATAAATTTCGTCAATGTAGGCGCGGAATTCATAACCGCCGCCGGCTTGCGCATAGCGTGACGCAAGTGTCTTGTCGATCGCCGCACCGGCGGTGACACTTTCCAACGCAAACACACCGTAGCTGTCGCCAGTAAGCGAGGCACCACCAATCGTAGCCAAGCCGGCTGCAGGTGCAGGCGCGGCGAAGATTGCGCGCGCCAGAGCTGGCGGCGTGCTACCGCCACGACGTAACACCGTCGCCGCTTCGGTCAGCGCTGCATCCAGCTCTGCGGCCACTTCGGCCATCGGCGTACCGGACTCGAGCCTGGCCTGCGCCGCTTCACCCAATTCGCGCGCCCTGCTACCAGCCGCTTCACGTTTGAGCTTGGCAACGATTTCGCCGCGCATCTCATCGAACGTGCGCTGACGAACGGGACGGTGCTCGGCGAGACGCAGGTAGATATAACCATCGCGATAGCGAATAGCGTCTGAGTTACGACGATCGAGGAACACGGCGTCAGAAAAAGCAATTTCGCGGATCTGCGCATCTGCGCCGATACCCGAGCCATTCGTACGCGTAATCCAACCGGTCTCACCCACCGGCAAGCCAACGTCTTCAGACGCGGTCACCAGATTGTCGTCAAATTCATAAACCAGTTCGTCCAGGTCGCGGCTGAGTTCATCCACACGAATTGTGGCCTGGCGTAAGCGCTCGTCCTGCGCCAGCTCGGCACGAACGCTATCGTAGCTGCGCACTTCGTCCGCACGCACGTCTTCCAGCTTGATGATGTGGTAACCGAAACGGGTTTTGACCAGATCGCTGACAGCGCCGATTTCCATTTCGAACAACGTGTCACTAAACGGTCCGACAAATGCGGCGCGTGGCGACCAGTCAAGTGCGCCGCCGTCGACTTTGGAACCCGGGTCATCGGAAAACTCACCCGCCAGTGCAGCGAAGTCTTCACCATCACGCACGCGGGCAAGCAAGCCTTCGGCTTTGGTCTTCGCCGCCGCGTCGGCATCGGCGTCAGCGGCATCAAAGGCCACCAGAATGTGGCGGCTCTTGCGTGTCTCTTCACGCACGTACGAACCCGAGGCGACGCCCTGATCGTAGGTGGCGCGCAGCTCCGTCTCGTTAACATCCATGTCCGCTGCAATTTCTTCGGGATTGAGTTCGATGTACTGCAGCTTGACCGACTCAACGGTCATGTATTGATCCATGTTGGCGTCGTAGTCCGCCTGCAGGGCTTCGTCCGTCGGCGTGAATTCCTCGAGAAAGGTCGTGGACGGTATGACGAAGTAGCTCGCTGAACGCGTTTCCTGTTCCAGCGCGCCGCGCATGGTGCGCTCTTTTTCAGTGACAAAGGCGCTGCCCAGCAGCGCGAGACGCACCTGCTCAGTCACCAATGCACGTCGGATGACTTCTTCAAACTGCGGCGCCGTATAACCCTGTTGCTGAGCCGTCAGATTAAACTGGTCGCTTGAGAACTGTCCGCCCAACTGCCAGGACGGCTGTGCCGCTGCATAGTCCGCCAAAGCCTGGTCGGATACGCGGAAGCCTTGTTTGAAGGCGTGGCGGTACACGACCTCTTCCTGGGCGCTGGCACGCAGCACGCCGCGCTTGAGCTCTTCGAGCTGCAGCGCCGGGA
>CAYGSQ010000430.1:0-3696 GCA_964352435.1 uncultured Gammaproteobacteria bacterium
ATGCTCCAGGCCACGCGCCTGCAATTGCCGGAGATGCCAGGCGACGGTGACGATCTGATCCATCGCGCGCGGCCTTTCCAGCATCAACAAGCCCGCTTCAATACCCCGCAACCAGCCCGTTACTGGCTCGAGCACGCCACCGTGTTCCGGGTGCGTGACGAATTGCGACAGCGCTTCTTTCGCTTTGCCAAGGTTGTGCACGCACTCGCGCAGCACGGCCTCGACCACGACGCGTCGATCCGACTGCGCCGCCACCTCGGCTGGCGACAGTGTCGGCCGATCCGTGTCCTCGTCCGCGGACACAATGCGCTGCACCAGTTGCTCTTCGAGTGTCGACTCGCATGCGAGCAGCGCTGAGGCAATCGGCATCAACGCATCATCGCGTCCGCCGTGGCCATCCACAAAATGACTCAGCGCCGCGCTCTGGCTAGCCATTTGATGATGCAATTCATTGAGACCGAGCACGCTCAGCGTGTCGGCAATTTTGGTCAGGCCGCTGATCTGGTCGGCAAGCGACGAACGGTCGTTACCCGCGCCGCGCACAAACAAATCGATGGCGTCTTTGACCTGCGCCAGATCTTGGCGAATCGCCGCGCCCACCGTTTTCATCAAATTGACGCTGGGTGCACTCAGTCGCGCTGGCTCGCCCGTGGGCGCCGACGTAACGCTGTGCAGGTTTTCTATGCCGTAAGCGCTGCGGATCGCATTGATACGATCGCCCTGCGATGTCGCGCGGCCAATGTAGAACAGCAGGTTGTTCAAAAACCCCTGCGTGGCTTCATCTTCGCCGGCGGCTACCTCGCCGTGTGCAGCAAGACTTTTGATCTGTCGATCACCCTGCCCCAGCAAGCGTTTGATCGACGCACTCGGACGCAGCCCGTCATCGACGATGGCCTCAACAATGCCGCCCAGCACCCACCAGGTTTGGAAAACCGGCGCCGTCGTCGCAGCATCCTCGAAGCGCTGCGCAATGGTCAGCAACGTGCGCAACTGAACAGGTGGCTCGGTGCCGCGCAACCAGTTAAGCAATGACGTCTGATACGGCGCCCGCATTTCGGCGGCCAGCGCGCGAATATCGACACGTGCACGATTGGGGTCGCGTTGCGGCATGACGCCAACGCGATCTGCATTGAGAATGAACAGCGAACTTTCTGACAGCAACGGATGACCGCGCACGGCACGCAGATCATTGAGCAACGGCAGTAAGATCAGCGGTACGTCGTGGCCGCCACCGGCCACACGCTCCAGATACGTTGGCATCTGCAGCAGTGAGCGCGAGAGCGCTTCAAGAGCTTCCTGAATATTGGGCACCTGGCGTTCGGCCAGTGCCCGCGTGACGGCGACCGTTTCTTCGGCCAGTAAAGCCGCACCGTGGACCTGCGCCATGCGCAATGCACCGGCGGCGCTGTGCAGAGAATCGGCGGCACCCACCAGCGCGGCGCGATCCGAATCGTCGCTTTCAAACTTCTCGAGCGCACGGCCCGCCGTACTAAAGATCTCGACCAGCTCGTCGTTGATCCAGTTCAGGGCGTCCGCGGTAATGTCTTGTTTGGAAGCGCTCATTGCCGTGGGTTGGGTCCCAGCGACGCCCATGCGTCGACGGCCCGGTAATTCATGGTCATGCCGACGGCGTCCTATTTGTTACTGACGTTGGCCAGCATCGCGGCGGGCGGAGGCAGATCAGCCACCTCTTCCATCAGCGCTTTGTCGACAACAGGCGTCGTTTCGGGCTTGTCGCGCGGTAACGTGAAACCATCGACCGAGCGGCGCAACGCGGACGACATTTCTGCCAGCTTACCGATCGAACGCGAGGCCGCCCCGGTGTTCTCTGCGGTCTGCGCACTAATTTCCTGCAACACGCCCATGTTGCGCGTGATGTCGGCAGCGGCCGTTGCCTGCTGCCTGGCCGAGCCCGAGATGTTTTGCACCAGACTCGCAATCTGGTTCGAGACTTTCTCGATCTCGTCGAGCGAGCCACCGGCGTTTTCGGCCAGCAGCGCTCCACTTACGACGTCCGTGGTGCTGCGCTCCATCGACACGACCGCCTCGTTGGTGTCGGACTGAATGGTTTTGACCAGCACTTCAATTTGTTTGGTTGCATTGGTACAGCGCTCGGACAGCCGCTGCACTTCATCGGCCACCACGGCGAACCCGCGGCCTGCCTCACCGGCCATCGATGCCTGAATCGACGCGTTCAATGCAAGAATATTGGTTTGCTCGGCGATGTCATTGATCAGCTCAACGATGTTGCCGATTTCCTGCGAACTCTCGCCAAGGCGCTTGATGCGTTTCGACGTGTCCTGAATGGTCTCGCGAATGGTGTTCATGCCGTCAATGGTGCGTCGTACGGCCTCGCCGCCCTTATGCGCAATTTCCACTGAGTGACGTGCCACGTCGGCCGAGCGTTCTGCGTTACCCGACACCTCTTCAATTGAACCGGCCATTTTGGCAATTGACTCGGTCGCTGCGAACACCTGCTTCGACTGGTTTTCACTGGACTTGGCCAGATGGTTGGCGGACGCGTCGGTTTGCTGCGCCAGCACCTCAACCTCGGACGCCGCACCGTCAATCGTTGAGACCAAATCACGCAGCGCTTCGATGGCGTAGTTGATCGAATCGGCAATGGCGCCCGTGATGTCTTCGCTCACGGTGGCCTCGACGGTCAGATCGCCGTCCGCCAGGCTGCCCATCTCGTCGAGCAGCCGCAAAATCGCCTGCTGATTGGTTTCGTTTTGTTCGGTGGCTTGCGCAAGCTCTGCCATGTCGCCATCGTCACCGCCGCCGGATCGGCGCATCAGCGCAATCGCGGCCAACGTCGCCAGACCCAAAAGCAACAGAGGCAGGAAGCGCGAACCGCCGCCGCTCGAGGCCTCTGAACCACTGGTGTTAATGGTTGAAAACATCGCTTGCGTGGACGCATTGAGCTGCGTGGCATCAGTGCGCACGGACTCTGCGGCCACGGACGCATCGATACCGTTGCGCATCGCCGAGCTAAATTCGTAATAGTTGCTCGTCAAGTCGTTGAGCTGCACACCGGCACTGGTAATAACTGGTACGCCCAAGCCCGACGCCTCGCCGGCAAAACCGCGCAGCATTTGATTAATGAGGTCGTCACCGCTGGTTATCTGACGTGCGAGATCGCTGCGGTCTGCAACGCCAGCCGCCAGGGCTTCGCTGTCGCGCACGATGGCGCGCGCTTGCGCTTCAAAACGCTCCACAAATGGGGTGGCCTGCGCCAATTCAGCGGGATTGAGCGCGGCGGCAAAATTGCCCAGGCGCGTCAGAAGATCGGGCAGACGCTGTTTAAGTGATGCGGCCGCGTCATGACTCTCAAGGACCGCCTCGCGGCCGTTGGTCACCTTGGTTAGCGCAGCGCTGAACTGGGACCAGCTGCGTCCAAGAGCAGCAGCCGGCTCAGCATCCATCCCCGCGACGACCGCATCTTTGCCTGGCAACACGCGCAGGCGACGGCGTAAATCGTCAAACGAATCCGGATTGCCCGCCAGGGCTTCCTGCGTACGCATCGCAATATTTTGCGCTGTAGCAACGTGTTTCGCTGCATCACCGGTCGCATTGCTGGATGCGCCCGACTGCAGGAAAACCAGCAGTGCCGCCGCGATAATCAGAAGCAACAGCAGTGGGCCCAGCAATTTGCCAACCATTCCGCCTGTTTTAATATCAGCCATATCAAATCAT
>CAYGSQ010000431.1:0-3661 GCA_964352435.1 uncultured Gammaproteobacteria bacterium
CCCAAAATAGTTGCGCCGGCAATGCCTGGAATGCCGGAAACTAAAGGCCCCACCGATTTCACCACAACTTCGCGACTACCGATCATTTCATCGGCAATCAGCGCCGTGGAGTGTTCGCCAGCGCGCACCAAAATAACCGGTACCGCCAGCTGATCCGAGCTGTGCGGCGCGTCGGCCGAGGTGCCTACATAGCGCCCAAGGTGTTCAAAGCGGTATTCGGTCGTACCGTAGGTGTAGCGCTTGCCCGGATCGCTCAGGTGAGCGGCCACTTCGGCATGCGGCACGCGGACGATGCCCTCGACCGCCGGCAGCGGAATCGCGAACTGATCATCGCCACAGCGCACCAGCAGCGCCTGCGTCACAGCAAGCGTCAGCGGCAAGCGCGCGGTAAATTCGGTGCCAACACCCGGTTTGGAATCGACCGCCAGGGACCCGCCCAGCAGCTTGATCTCATTGGCTACGACGTCCATACCGACGCCGCGACCGGCGTTCTGGGTCACTTGCGATGCGGTTGAAAAGCCCGGTGTCAAAATAAGGTTCAGTGCCTGCGCTGTGTCGAGGCGCGCCTGGTCATCGATCAGTCCGCGCTCATGGGCGACTTGCTTAATGCGTTCGATGTCGAGACCCGCGCCGTTGTCGCCAATACGAATCGCCATCTCGGTGCCTTCGCGGCGCAACGACACATCGATTTGCCCGACTTCGTCCTTACCCATTTCGCGACGCTGCTCGGGCAGTTCGATACCGTGGGTCACGGCGTTGCGTAAAAGGTGTTCGAACGCCGGCATCATCCGTTGCAGGACCTGACGATCGAGTTCGCCGGACTCGCCGGTGAATGCGACGTTTACGTGTTTACCCATGTCGCGGGCCGCACCACGCACCACGCGCTCAAGCCGTGGCGTGAAGTTTGAGAACGGCAGCATCCGCGTGCGGATCAGGGAGTCCTGCAGTTCGGTCGTCACGCGCGCCTGTTGCACCAACAAACTTTCCGACTCACGTGTCAATTCACTCAGAAGGTCCTGAATACTGACCAGGTCGCTGACCGACTCGCCAAGCGCGCGCGACAGCTGTTGAATGGTTGAGTAGCGATCCAGCTCCAGCGGATCGAACTCCTCATCGTCCTTACGATCATCCTGGTGACGATAGCGAATTTGCGCCTCGGTCTCCGCGTCTAGTTGACGCAACTGATCGCGCAAGCGCACGACGGTCTGCGAGAATTCCTGCAGGTTGAAGCCGATCGAGCTGATTTCCTGCTCGATGCGCGAGTGGAAAATGCTGACTTCGCCCGCGTTGTTGAGCATGTCATCCAGCAGGCGTGAATCGACCCGGGCCATCTCACCCGGCCGGTCCGTTGCATCACCGGACCGTGGGGCGGGCGTGACCGCTGCCGGGCGCGTGCCTTCGGTCGCAGCGGCCAGGCGGGCCGCGAAGGCCTCCTCTGGCGACGCGTATTCGAGCGGCACCACGTCGTCGACGGTGCCACCCACATCGCGCAGCTCCTCCACCAACTCCGCCATCTCGCTGGCCATGTTGGCCACATCTTCGCGCGATGCAGCGGCCGCTTTCTGGGCCGCAGCTTGCTCGGCCGCTTCTCGATCGGCAGCAGCGCGTTCCGCGGCTGCCTGTTTCAGAGCCGCCGCTTCTTGATCTGCCTGTTCTCGTTCGGCCTGCTCTTGTGCCGCCTGTTCATGTTCGGCTTGTTCCAGCGCAGCTTTTTCCTGAGCAGCCTGATCGTGAGCAGCTTGCTCCAGCGCAGCCTGCTCCAATGCGGCTTGTTCTTGCGCTGCCTGTTCCTGTGCCGCCTGTTCCTGTGCCGCCTGCTCTTGTGCCGCCTGCTCTTGTGCGGCTTTCGCAGCCCGCGCGGCAGCCTCGGACTGTGCGGTCTGTTCGGCCGCCAGGCGCACGGCATCAGCCTGCTGTGCCGCGCGTGCAACCGCAGCCTGTTCGACCGACAGCACATCGCTTGTTTGGTGCGCACGCGCGGCACTCAGTCCACGCAGCTGAGCCAATACGTCATGTGCCGGGACGGGCACCGACTGGGAAGCCAGCATTTCCTGCATGACATGCAACCGATCGAAACCCAGTCGCAGCACGTCGGCCGTCACGCCGCCTGCGCTCTGCTCGCCCGCGTTGATATCTTCAAACACCGACTCAAGTTCGTGGCTCAACGTGGCCATCGCGCTGATGCCGGCCATGCGTGCGCCGCCCTTGAGCGTATGCAGGTGACGCAGCAATTCAGCCAGGGCGGCCGTAGAACCCGCCGGATCAACCAGCCAGGCGTCGAGTGCAGGATCGGAGGCGGTCAGCAACTCCTCGGCTTCCTCGGCAAAAATCGCCGCGACGTCGGGGTCGTAGGCTGCGTCGATCGCCGCATCCGCGGCGCTAATCGTATCGTCAATGATCGGCGCAGGCGCTTGCGGCGCTTCGCCCGGCAGCGCTTCCAGCCCGTGAATGGCGTCAAGCAATGTACTGGTAACCGGCACCGGTTCTGGCGTGTTGATACAGCCGAGAATGGCCGCGATCGTCTCGCTCGCGGAGCCGATCGTGCGCAGTGCCTCGTCGCTTAATTCGCCGCCTTCATGCAAGACACTGCGTAAAAATTCGTTGGTCGGCGCGGCGATGCTTACGATGGGTTCAACGGCCGCCATGTTGGCGCTACCGCGCAGCGTGTGCCACGCGCGATGCAGCGACTCGTCGATGCGATGCGGTGCAGGTCGACTCGCTGCATCATGCAAAAAGGCGTCGATCGTTTCCAGATGACCAATCGCTTCCTTGCGGAAAATATCGAGCAGTACAGGATCGAGCGTTAAGGTTGCAGCAGCTTCCGCATCTGACAGCGGCACCTCGTCCGGCGTGTCTTGTACTTCGGCTGGCGCCGGCGCGATCGCGGCGACGTCACTGCTGCGGCCAAGCAGCGTCGCCGCCTGACCTACAATCTGGTTGATATCGATCGACGGGGCCGCACCGACTTCAAGTTGTTCGATAAGCTGCGGCAGCGCGCCTTGCGCGTCCTTCAACGTCGCGTAGATGTGGTCGTCGGCGTCGACCTCCTGATTGATCAGCGCATTCAAAAGCTCCTCGATCGACCACGCGAATTCTGCGAGCACGCGCGCACCGACCATACGACCGCTGCCCTTGAGCGTGTGATACGACCGGCGAATACCCAACAGCAACTCGCGGTTTTCAGGCTGTTCACGCCAACGCGGCAAATGGCGATTGAGCGTGGCGACTTCTTCTTTAGCCTCCTCGATAAACAGCTCGAGAAGTTCGGGGTCGACATGCACGCGCGCATCGGCCACAACGGCTTCCTGCAAATTCTCGATTTGCGGCAGCAATTTTTCGGGCATCGTTGCTGACGCTTGGGCCGGCACGTCTTTGACGGGCGCGGCCGGCTCTTCGACGTCACCCGGCGCAGGCGGTTGCCGGCTCAGTGACAGCAAACAGGTCTGTGCATTGCCCAGCATGTATTCCGGGTCGCGCCGCCCTTTGCGCACCGTTTCCATAAAATATTCAACGCTGACGATGGCGTCGGCGAGGCGATCGAGTTCGTTGACGGACAGATGCTCCAGGCCACGCGCCTGCAACTGCCGGACATGCCAGGCGACGGTGACGATCTGATCCATCGCGCGCGGCCTTTCCAGCATCAGCAAGCCCGCTTCAATAC
>CAYGSQ010000432.1:0-2980 GCA_964352435.1 uncultured Gammaproteobacteria bacterium
ACGTTGTCGCGCGCCTACGACATGGTGCTCAACGGCAGCGAAATCGGCGGCGGCTCGGTGCGTATTCACCGTGAAGACATGCAGAACGCGGTGTTCCGTTTGCTCGCCATCGACGAAGAAGAGGCCGACGAGAAGTTTGGCTTTCTGCTCAACGCATTGCGCTACGGTTGCCCGCCGCACGGTGGTATCGCCTTTGGTGTCGACCGCCTGGTCGCGCTGATGGCCGGTGTTGACAGTATTCGCGAAGTGATCGCTTTCCCGAAAACGCAGTCGGCGCAGTGCTTGCTGACCAATGCGCCGGGCACGGTGCCGGACGAATCGCTGCGCGAGCTGTCGATCCGCGTGCGCAAGCCAGCGAGCCCGTAATCAAGCATTGATCGCTTGGTTGCCGGTTGTGCAACCTGTTGATGTGAAGTTATATTTTTAGAATAACGTAGAGGTAACAGCAACGCAGACGGATTGCGCTTAGTGTTCAGGGAAATCGAATAACAAGTCGAAGGGTTTCTCCATGAAAGCATTATCGTGTTCGCGTCCAGATTTTCCGTTGCGCGCGCCGCGCTTTGCCGCGTGCGTTGGCGCACTCCAGTTTGTGTTAATGAGCTGGTCCCCGGCCGCGTGGTCAGCCGAAAACCTCTGGTCTTTTGAGGGCCTTCATCTTCCCCCAAGCTGATGCTTTGACGGCGTTTGCAACGGGCGGATCAAATTATGTAATCAAAACCGTGGACGGTGGACAGACGTTTAGTGAGTTGGGTACCGGCTTGCGCGCGCCACGAAGGGATTCGTTGCGAGCAACGGCAGTGGCCTGACGCAATCGCCGCTAGGCCGACTCTATCTCGATGGCAACGGTGTGTATTCATCAGAAGATCGTGCCGCGTCGTGGCAAGGCGCTGGCGGCGGGCCAGAGGCTACCGGCGGCTTGCCCGCAGGTACGGTGAGGACGGTCGCCGCATCGCCGGCGGACGATCAGGTGGTCTATGCCGCGCTCCAATCGTCGAGCGCCATTTATCGCAGTCTGGATGGCGGCCAGTCCTGGTCGGTGCACGCTGATCTGATTTCGGCGGAGGCGAACCGCATTGTGGTTGCGCCAAGCGATGCCAGTCATTTGTATGCCGCGACGACCGACGGACGGGTGTGGGCTTCGGTCGACGCCGGCCTGACGTGGTTGCCCCGTGAGTCGGCCCCTGCGCCAATGCAAACCAATGTGATTGCCGTTGATCCGCTAGATGCGGATATCGTGCTTGCGGGACAGTGGGCGGGTGGTGCCTATCGCAGCTCAGACGGGGGCGAAACCTGGGTCTTCGTCGCGCTGGATAGTAGCCCGAATGCTGGCCCGGTTTTCACGCTGTTCTTTTCGAAAGCGAATGCGCAAACCGCGTATGCAACGCAATCATCCCTTGGCATATTCAAGGTTTATCGTAGTCTGGACCGCGGTTTGAGCTGGGCGCCCTTGCAGCTCGATGCCATATGGTTTGCCGAGCACCCTGTCGAGGCGGGGGTGTTTATTGCGTCCAGTGTGGCGGGCGGCGGCGTGCTGCGCAGCGTAGATGGCGGTTTGAACTGGGAGTTGATTGACGAGAGGGAAATGTTGTCTTTGGGCACATCTCGATTCGGTGCTTCGGATGGCCTGTTTTTCGATCAACTCACGCCCTATGAATTGTACGGGTTTGGATTTGCTCAAGGCGCCGGTCGCTACACAATTAGCCGGGACCTTGAGACCACGGTAGCCTCGTTGGACGATACAATTACGCTGGTCCAGGTGGGTAGAGTTGCCGTGCGCGTGTTCAACGCCAGTAGCGGTATCTCTGGACGTGTCGACATCACCATCCCGTCGCCGGTCAATGGCCGGGTTATCGGCGCTGTGACGGCTGACGGCATCTGCTCGCTGAAAGACAACGGGGCAGAATGCAGGATCAATGTTCTGGCCGGTCTCGAAAATGCCTTCGTTTTCCTTGATGTGGAACCGCTGTGGTTCGGCCCGATCGAGGTGACGTCTTTCGTGTCC
The DNA here is from genome assembly GCA_964352435.1 of uncultured Gammaproteobacteria bacterium. Taxonomy (GTDB): domain Bacteria; phylum Pseudomonadota; class Gammaproteobacteria; order Steroidobacterales; family JBCCMA01; genus JBCCMA01. The sequence goes on from CAYGSQ010000432.1 coordinate 2,003, forward strand.
TCCATCGAACTCGAATCAGAGCCACAGGATAATACCAACACCGACCGCGGGATGGCGGTAGTCAGCGCCGATATCGACGGTGACGGTGTGTCCGATGCAGCCGACAACTGCCTGCGCGTCGCGAACAGCGATCAGCGCGACAGCAACGGCGACGGTTTTGGCAACCTTTGCGATGCCGATCTCAACAACGACAATGTCGTGAATGTCGTCGACCTCGGGATTTTGCGCACCGTGTTTTTCACCGCAGATCCGGATGCCGATTTCAATGGCGACGGGGTGGTCAACGTGACAGATCTTGGCATCATGCGAGCCGGATTCTTTGCGGCGCCTGGACCCAGCGGTCTGTCCCCTATTTTATCTCCTTGAGTGCGTAGATCAGCGCGAGTGCTTCGCGCGGCGTCAGCGAATCGGGATCCGCCGCCGACAGCACATTGAGTGCCGGGTGCATCGGCTCTTCCGGCGCGCTGAATAAATCCATTTCCGCCTGTGGCGACGGCGCGCTTTGCGACTGCGCTTCCAGTTCTTTCAGATAGCCTTTGGCAGCATGGATGACCGATCGCGGTACGCCGGCAATTTGTGCGACCTGCAGGCCGTAACTTTGATTGGCCGGGCCATCCTTGACCGCGTGCAAAAAAATCAGCTCGTCGCCGTGCTCCACCGCGTCGAGGTGTACGTTGACGACGCCGGGTAGTTCGTCGGCCAGGCGTGTCAATTCGAAATAGTGCGTTGCAAACAACGTGAAGGCTTTGTTGCGCTCGGCCAAGTGTCGCGCACAGGCCCACGCCAGCGACAGCCCGTCGAAGGTGCTGGTGCCGCGGCCAATCTCGTCCATCAATACGAGCGAGCGTTCCGTGGCGTTGTGCAAAATGCTGGCCGCTTCGGTCATCTCAACCATAAACGTGGAGCGACCGCCGGCCAGATCGTCGGCGGCACCGATGCGTGTAAAAATACGATCAATGGGGCCGATGCGTGCACTGG
>CAYGSQ010000432.1:2990-3646 GCA_964352435.1 uncultured Gammaproteobacteria bacterium
GGTGGCGGGGACAAATGAACCGATGCGTGCGAGCAATACGATCAACGCGCATTGACGCATGTAGGTCGACTTACCGCCCATGTTCGGACCGGTGATGGTCAATAGCCGGCGCTGTTCGTTGAACGTCAGCGCGTTGGCAACAAACGGTGAATCGAGCACGGTTTCGACCACCGGGTGGCGGCCGCCTTCGATGTCGATGCCGGGCTCGGTGTCGAGCGTTGGACGCGAGTAGTCCAGATGCTGCGCGCGTTCGGCAAAACAGGCGAGCACATCAATTTGCGCCAGCGCATCGGCCGAGCGCTGCAAGGGTCGCAGCTCGCCGCCAATATTGTCGAGCAGTTCGTCGTAAAGCGCCTTCTCCCGTGCCAGCGCACGTTCCTTGGCCGACAGGACTTTGTCTTCGTAGGTTTTCAGTTCGGGCGTGATGTAACGCTCGGCGGCCTTGAGGGTTTGCCGGCGTACGTACTCGGCCGGCGCCTTGTCGGCGTGGCTGCGCCCCATCTCGATATAAAAACCGTGCACGCGGTTGTAGCCCACTTTTAGTGTGCTCACGCCGGTACGCGCGCGCTCGCGTTGTTCCAGTTCAACCAAAAACTGGTCCGCGTTTTCGCTCACGTCACGCAGCTCGTCCAGCGCGTCGTCGTAACCGCGGGCGA
>CAYGSQ010000433.1:0-3641 GCA_964352435.1 uncultured Gammaproteobacteria bacterium
AGAGATACCCATAGAAAATATAATTCAACGAGAAATATTAACACCTGAAATTTTTAGAAACAGACTCAATGAAATGACTATGGAAGAAGTAATCGATCAAGCTCAGTTGTATAGAGTTGTATATGAATCGTTTGAAGGGAAAGAAGAGTTGATAAATAGGATAATTGAAAAAAGACTTTATATGACGACAAATTTTGCAGATGAAATAATGTATATATCTAGAATGTCGAATTTTACTAATATCAGAATAACATTGGATAATCCTAGAACAACTATTGAAGAATTTCGCCAAGCAGTATTTGAATATATTGAATTATATGATAGAGATAATGAAAGTGTAGTTTTTGTTACAGTTTTTTTCACAGATATTGATAGAAGCAATTATGTTATTGCTAGAAATTATAATACAGAAAATTTTTATAACATAAAATATTTTAAAGAAAGATTAGATGATTCATACAAAGGAATTGTAACTGGTTCTGATAAATTGGGTGAGGAAAATGAAATAATATTAGATAGGTTCGATGTGTTGATACAAAAACTTGAAATAAATGGTGTAGAAGAGTCTGAAATATTTGAAACTGAAGAGAATGTAGAAGGAAATGGGTTTTGTGGTTATCACTGCATAAAAGATATTGGGATTATCACGAAAAAGAAGTACAAAGAATTGGGATGTCGAGTATGGGAAGTATTTGTAAAAGAAATATATGAAAAATATGATTTGGGAAAAAAGGGGTATAGAATTATATCAGACATGGTTATTGTAAAAAATCAGTATATACACAAATTGAAAAAATATATAAAGGATGGGATGAGTAGGTGTTTTATTAAAACAAGAGATCAAAACAAAAAAATAGTTTATTTGAAAGAGTTGAAAGCTGAAATGGTGAGTATTATAGATATTGATTATATGAGAAAAGAAGATGAAGTTGAAGAAGAATATGTTTTTAATCAGAAGATATGTGAGTATAGTGTTTATTCTGAAAGAAAGAAATGTAAAACAATTGTGCTCAATACAAATAATAATCATATAGCATTAATGAAGGATAAAAGTTTCAATCTGAAAGGGAATTTGTATTATGACATAAGGGGTAGTATATTCAAAAAAACAGATAAAGGTGAATATGTTTTACTTTATAATTATACAAAAATAAAGAGAGAGGGTGAAAAATTCAAAAAGATCAAATGTGAGAAATCTAATGTGAGATATATTGCGTTTGATTATGAAACAGTTGTTGATTGGAAAGAAAAGAATGTGAGTGTGCCATATTCACTTGCAATATGTGATATGTCATATGAAGAAATGAGTCAATTAGATAAATATGATCAAATTGGGAATGAAATTACTAAGATAAATATTGAAATTATGATAAAAAATAACTGTAAATTCTTTTTGGGTGGTGATTGTACAAAACAATTTTACAAGTATTTATGCAAAAATAGTGATGATACGGTATATAGATTAATATCGTTTAATGGGTGTAACTTTGATCATTTTATATTATACAATGAGATGAAAAAAATCAATCCACACTGTCTTTCAGATGAATTTTATAATGGAACAAGATTATTAAATTTTAAGATACATAGAATTCATGATTTATTTGATATGAGAAGACATTTGGTTGGAGGATTGAAACATTGTTGTGATTCATTCAAAATTTATCAATGTGCTAAGAAAGAGTTTAAACATGAAATTGCACAAGAAATGTATGATAGAGGTGAATTGTTTGATTATTTGAAAGAAAATTATGATGAAATAAAAGAGTATAATATATATGATGTATTGAGTTTGAATTTATTGTATTATAGATATGATAGATCTTTGAGAAGTATTGATTGTTTCAAAACAATATTAGGTCCTGATCTCAAAGATGGGATAGTCAAAGATAACGAAGATATGAGAATTTCACTTCATAAATTCAAAACAATAGGTAGTATGATGATGAAATTAATGAAAACATATTGGAAAGAAAAAGAAATAATATTTCCCAAGTTCAAAACAAAATCTAATAATATGAAAATATATTGGGAAATTAAACTATGGGTGAGTAAATATGAGAAAAGAATAAAAGTAGCAAATAATAAATCTAGATTTAGTGGTAAGTATGGAGAAAGTGATTTATCTGACGGATATTTTAGGTTTGAAAGGGCTAAACAATGGTATAATGACACATTGACCAAATATAAAGCATTATTGATTGTTTTTGATTTTATTAAAAAAACTGATACTGATAAGATAGTAAAAATTTATGATGATATGTTAAAGTTCAAAAGTGGGGGAAGAGTGCAATTATTTAATCAGAAAAAACTAATAATAGAAAGAATGGTTTCAATGGATGTTTGTAGTTTGTATCCATTTGTGATGGCTGTTCTAAATGTTTATTATGCTGCGGGAAAAATGATAGAGACAAAGCATTATGTTGAAGATAAAATAGGATATTATTATTGTGATATTGATCAGTCAAATGCGAAAAAATATGACATACCATTACTTCAATGTGAAAAAACTGATACAACAAATAATTGGAGTACTGATAATGTTTTGAAGGATTATTTCATAAGCTCAGCAAAAATAGAAAAATTGAGACAAATAAAAGGAGTTATTATTGAAGTCAAACATGGAGTGTATTTTACAGAAAAAATAAAAGGATGTGAAATGTTTAAACCATTATTAGAATTAATGAAACTTAAAAATATAGAAGATATAAAAAAAGCGAAGAAAGATCCTTCATTTAATGCATGTATGAGAGAAACAATAAAATTGATATTGAATTGTTTGTCAGGGAAGATGATAGAAGGTTTACATCTTGACACTATTACAGAAGTCAATTTTTCAGAGTATATATCTTTGAAAAAAAACGGAATATCACCCAACATAATCAATTTATATGGGAATGATATTTTGGTAAGTTATAAAAAAGACATAAGAAATGAAATTTCAAGGGCAAGGCCAGTTTACAATGGAGTTTTGATATATGATTATGCTCAAATATATATGTGGGAAACACAATATAGTAAATTCGCTTACAATGAATTATACTATACCGATACTGATAGCAACAAAGCAAGAATAAGTGAATTCGATAGATGGGTTAAAGAATATGGTAGTATTACAAAAGTCCCACACTGGGCTGAAGTTGAAGAATACGAACCAAGATATAAACATCACAATCTTTTTGAAAATAATTCCAAAGTTTTTGGTTCTTTTGAAGATGAATATAATGAACATAATAATTGGAATTGTTTTCTTGCTAAAAAATGTTATCTAAGCGAGTCAGATGATGGGAAACTTCATAGCAAAATGAGTTTTAAGGGTATTGGTGTGAGAGATGTGTTGTTAACAATAATTGATAATAAATTGTTTTACAATCACAATTCTGAATTGAAAGCGATAAAAGGATCTATAATAAATGGTAAAAAAGAGAAATTGGTTATAGAAGAAGAACAAAAAGATTTGTATCAAATATATGCATCTGCAGATAAAATTGGGAAAAACAAGAAAAAGTTATTTTTGGAATTATTTTATAATAATTTTGCATATGTATTAACTCAATCATTTACAAGATCTGTTAAAAATGCTAAAAAAGCCAAAATAGATGACAATGAAAGATTTAATTGTACAGTGAATAATATAATTG
>CAYGSQ010000434.1:0-3621 GCA_964352435.1 uncultured Gammaproteobacteria bacterium
ACGTCACGCTATGAGGTGATTGATTTTCCGTGAAGAGCAGGCGCCGCGCTGCGCCAGGTTCATCGGACCGTCATCAAATAAATCTACACTTCGCGCCACCAGGGCCAGGCGGAATCGTGCCCTGAGTTCAGATGGGTCAGGCTCAATACAAAAACATCGGCCAATTGGCCGGCGTTTTTTTGGGACGTTACCCGCCTTATCGTCTAGCCAGCACGGCTGCCGGTCGACACTTTGAGCTCGCGTGACAGCTTCTTGACCTCACCTTCAAGAAACCGAATGACGGTTACGCTGGCATCCTGATCGGCCTCAAGACGCGATACGTGTTCTTGTAGCGGGCTGTCGTTGGCGCTTTCATACGCGGCCGCGCGCAGGATCGCAATTTCCTTTTCCTTCGACTCCAGCCGTTCCTGCAGTCCGTCAATACGTTCGCGTAGCTGCAGGACATCGCGTGGCGTGGCGCGCGGTGCTTCTTCACTTAGCAGACGCATGCGCGACGTTTCGTCCAGCGCCAGTGCGAGTTCGTTTTTCAGACGAGCAATCTGCTTGTCTCGCTCGTCGATTTCAGCCGTTGACTTGTCGACCTTGCGGGCTTCCGCTCGGAGATTGTCGATCAGGTCGCCGCGCAGGCGCAGATCAGACTCCAGGCTGCGAATGGTCAGGCGAGCTTCAGCGAGCGTGCGTGCCTTGTCGTCTAGCTGGCCGAGGTTTTCTGCGGGCAGGTTTGCGCGCAAGTGCAGGAGTTCTTGTCGCGCGGCGTCACGGCTACGGGTCAGTTGCTTGATGGTCTGGGCGATCATCTCGGCATCCGGATGGTTATCGTTGACGATAATGCCGCTGCTGTCCACGTACGCATTGCTGCGCGATATGGGCGCGCTTTGAGCCGTTGCGCGCAGGGCATCTTCCTTGCCATTTACTTCCAGACGCAAAGCCTGGTTCTCCGCATACAGATCCTTGATCTGTGATTTTTGCGTATCGATGCGATCTTCGGCCGTGCCCAGCAACTTCTGCACGGTTTCGATTTGTTCGAGTACGTGCGCGTGATCGACACGCAGGCTTTCCAGCTCGCTCAGCGCACCGCTGGCATCGGTCTTTTCTTGTTGCAGTAGTGACAGCACACGTCGCTTGGCTTGTTCGCTTTGTTCGGCTTTGAGTGTCAGCTCGCTGACTTGCGTGGCAAGCGCCGTTTCTTTTTCGATATATTCGCGCGCGGTTTCACGTTGCGCGTTGTCAAATCGGGCCTCGCTCAACTCAAGCGCTTGTTTGGTTTTACGCAAATCTTCAATGAGCTGTGCGTTGGTGGTGGCGTGCGATTTCTCGGACAAGGACTGACGCTCGCACAAGCGTGCGACCTCAGCTTCCAAGGCCAGGTTCTTGTCGAGCAAACGTGACGAGCTTTCCTGCGCGCTGCGCAACTGCGCGTCAAGCGGCTGCGATTGACGGCGCATGTCTGCCATTGCCTGGGTCTTTTCCAACAGCTCTTTTTCAAGCTGTGCGAGACGCATGTTCAGGCTATGGGCATTGGCCGCCTGACCGGTCAAATCTTCGATCTGGCCTTGCGCAGTTACCATGTCGAGATTGGCGAAGTTGGCGTTGCGATTCAGCTCGTCGATTTGTTTTTGACGGTCTTCGACTTGCGACTGTGTTGCGGCAATGTCGTCCTGAGCCTGTTTGAGCAATATTTCGATCGCATCGCGCGCGCACACCGCTTCGTGTGTGCGTTCGCGCTCATCTTCCAGATTACGTTCGAGTGCCTGACGGTCGTCTTCATGTTGATCAAGCAGCGTTCGAACATGGCCCAAATCAGCGCGCAGAGTGCTGATGGTGCTGTCCCACGCTGGATCACGACGTGTTTCGCGTTGCGCCAGCAAGCCCAGATAGCGTTGACGCGAGCGTGCGAGCTCGGCACTTAAACGATTTTGCGCGGGGGTCTGGTCGACCGGGCGTCGCCACATCATCCAGCTGCCGGCAAGCAGGCCGAGCAGCGCAGTCAAAAAAGCGAGGCCGGTAGCGGAGGACTGTGCGACCGGTGCGGGGATTGAATTGATTATTGGTGCTGGCGTTAGCGGCGCCGTTACCGTTACCGGTGCTTGCGCGGGCGGCTGACCTGTGGCGTCGAAGGTCAATGAGGTCGACATTTCGAGCGCAAATTCCGGCTCTGGATTATCGGCGAGCGCGGACAGGGACGCCGTCAGGCACAGCGCCCACAGCAGCCCACAAGTGAGTGCACGCGCACCACTCGTCGAATAACATTCCATCGTTGCAATTGCCGGTTTACGTTGAGTCCATAGGCCCAAACGTTGCCGGTGCATCCTGCCTGGCAAAATTCTCATTCTTATTACTCCGCTTATGCCGACGCATCGACAGCGGGGTAAGGCAAGTCGGCGTGGCATTCCGGGGCCAACTTTATAAAGACTCGGCCCTCTGATTGTGCAGTCATTGTGACATGAAAAAGCGCGGAATCTCGACTGCGAAAAGGCAATTATTTGTGGCGTAGCGGGAGCGTGTGCAGCGCAGCATTACATAATGTAGATAATGCCTCGCGCGGTTCGATGCTTGAATGCCCGCCACGGGTTGGTTAGCGTGGGCTCTGCTACCGCTTGCACTGACTACACCAGGACTGTCAATCGCCTATGACCACCGTTCGACTTGCACTGCCAATTACCGCCGATGCGCAGACAGCATGGTCTGTAATCAGCGACTTATCGCGACTTGCGGCGTTTGACCCGGAATTAGCCAGTGTCCAGGTTCTGCGCGGTGAGGGAGCGGACTCGGTCGTGAGGATGGTCAACCATGCCGGCCTTGCATGGGAGGAGCGCTGCGTCGCGTACCTCGCTGGAGAAAGTCTAACGCTTGACGCTGTCAGCGACTCGTTGCCGTTTCCATTTCGCACGCGTGGCCGAAAAATCGGGCTGCGTGCGCAAAGTGAGCAGCTTGAGGTGACCTACGAGGTCAATTATGCGACGCGAGCCTGGCCGTTAGGTGCCCTCAAAGTGTCGCGTCGTCGTCAGCAATCGCTGGTCCGCCAGACGCTCGAGGGCATGTTGCACGCCGTACGCGATGACCAGTGGCGACACACATTTACGGTGCAGTCGATTCTCAATCGAAAAGGCAATCACGTGGTCTGCGTGAAACCCGACGAGACGATAGAGGCCGTCACCCGGTTGATCAAGGCGAATCGCATTGGCGCGGTGCTGGTGCTTGATGAGGCGGAAAAACTGGTCGGTCTGGTGTCCGAGCGGGATATCGCGCTGGGTTTGGCGGACCAGGGCGGCACGCTACTGACGCAGCCCGTGTCGACGATTATGAGCACCAATCTGATTGTGTGCGCGCCGGATCACGATATGGAATTTGTCATGGTCTGCATGACGGACAAGCGCATACGGCATCTGCCGGTGCTGGATGGCGGCAAGCTGGTGGGCATCGTGAGTATCGGCGACGTAGTTTTGCAGCGCATCGCGACGCTTGAGGCGCAATCGCAGACCATGCGCGAGTACATCGAGGCGCGTGAATGGCGCTATTTGAACCCGCCGGGCATCGACGCGGACGTGCCAGCGGCACCATCCACATCATTTTTTGCATGAAACGACTAGTGTCGTCAACGCGCGCCATGTATGTTTCGGA
>CAYGSQ010000435.1:0-3620 GCA_964352435.1 uncultured Gammaproteobacteria bacterium
ATCAATATCAATCCGCTGCTCGTGCTCATCGGCATTCTGGGTTTTGTCGCATCGTTTGCCGTATCGCTGGGGCCGGTCATGTGGGTACTGTTCTCAGAGATCTTCCCAAACCGTATTCGCGGTATCGCTATTTCGGCCGTCGGCGTCATCAACAGCGCGGTGAGTTTCAGCGTCCAGCTCGTGTTTCCGTGGGAGCTCACCAACCTTGGCGCGGCGGCCACGTTCTTTATCTATGGCCTGTTTGCCGTCGTGGGACTGGTGCTGGTCGTCTGGCTGCTGCCGGAGACGCGCGGCAAAACACTTGAGGAACTGGAGCTGGAACTCGGGCGTGGCGCAACCTAATCGCGAATCGACCAAACTCGATAACGACGCCCTTTGATCGGGCGGTTTGCTAATTGGCGCAGCGCTTTAGACACATCGCCACGCGCAATAGCAATGTAACCATAGGTCTCGAACAAATCGATTGAACCGACGCTCGTTCCCGGCACGCCGCCCTCGGCCGTTAGCGCGCCAAGTAGATCACCGGGCCGCAGTTTATTCTTGCGACCGCCCTTGATCTGTAGCGTCGCCATGGCGGGCTCCAGTGCCGACGACCTGCGCCCGTACACAGGGATGTCGCACTTCTCGGCGGTGACGCCACCCATTTGTTCTTCGATGGCCTCCCAGCGTCCCGTCTCGCGCGCCTCGACCAGGCTGACGGCGACGCCCTCCTCACCCGCACGACCCGTGCGGCCAATCCGATGGACATACACATCGGCTTGTTTGGGCAGCTCATAATTGAAGACGGCATCCAGATTCTTGACATCCAGCCCGCGCGCCGCGACGTCGGTGGCCACCAGTACGGTCGCACTCTTGTTGGCGAAGCGAACCAGCACCCGATTGCGCTCAATCTGATCAAGATCGCCATGCAAAGCAACCGCGGCCACGCCTTTGTCGCGCAACGCATTGGCCACTGCATCGCAGTCAATCTTCGTATTACAGAACACCAGATTTAACGCGCCGCCCCACGCGCGCAGAGCGCTGTGCAGCTTTTCCGGGCGGTTTTCCCGGGTGACGTCGCACCAATACTGGCGGATGGCCGCCGGCTGTTCATCATCGGTTACGTCCACCAGCACGGGCTCACGCTGAATACGTTTGCTGACCTGTTCAATACCACTCGGATAGGTCGCGCTGAATAACAAGGTCTGGCGCTGGTCTGGCAAATATTTGGCCACCTCATCAAGCTCGTCGGCAAAGCCCATATCGAGCATGCGATCCGCCTCATCGAGAACGAACGAACTCAGCTTCGCGAGATCGAGTTTCTCCTTGCGCAAGTGATGCAGCACGCGCCCGGGCGTACCCACAACAATATGCGGACTGTGCTGCAACGACGCGATCTGGGGTCCAAGCGACGTGCCCCCGCACAGCGTCAGAATTTTGATGTTGCCAATGGCGCGCGCGAGCCGGCGAAGTTCTTTTGCCACCTGATCGGCAAGCTCACGAGTGGGGCACAGTACCAGCGACTGAGTGATGAACGAGTTGGCATCCAAGCCATTGAGAACGGCCAATCCAAACGCCGCTGTCTTGCCGCTGCCGGTCCGGGCACGCGCCAGCACGTCCTGGCCCTCGAGCATGGGGGGCAGCGCGGTGGCTTGCACCAGGGTCATGTTCGCGTAGCCAATATTATCCAGGCCGGTAAGCAGCTCCGGCCGCAAAGACAGGATGGAAAATTGTGATGAGGTTGCCATCGGGGGATGGTACTACGTTGCGCCCACCAACACGGCATACTGGCTCAGGCCAATGGCGACTGCTAACCTTGCGCTATCAAGCTGTACTGCCGAACGACGCCGGTTCCATCTTGCTCGTCGGCCGGGGGCGCGCCGCAGTACGCCGTCACCGCCACCCCAGGGAGATCCGATGGACTTTGCATTCAGTGATAAAACGCAGGCGCTGCAAACGCAGCTGCAGGTGTTTATGGACGAGCACATCGTTCCACGCATCCGGCAACATCATCAGGAAATCGCGGCGGGCCAGTTCCCGGTATCTTTTATGGCCCAGCTCAAGGAGCGCGCGCGCGCCGAAGGGCTGTGGAACCTGTTTCTACCCGACTTGCAGGCGGACGAGCCCGGCACGCGTTTGAGCAATCGGGAGTACGCGCCACTGGCAGAGATGATGGGGCGCATAACCTGGTCATCCGAAGTGTTCAATTGCAGCGCGCCGGACACCGGCAACATGGAACTGCTGCACATGTTCGCAACGCCGGCGCAGCGGGAACAGTGGCTCAACCCATTACTTGAGGGCACCATCCGCTCGGCATTTTGCATGACCGAGCCCGCTGTGTCTTCCTCCGATGCGACGAACATCACGACCAGCATTGCACGTGATAACGATGACTATCGTATCGATGGTCGCAAGTGGTTCATCACCAACGCCGCACATCCCGATTGCAAACTGTTTATCGTCATGGGAAAAACAGATCCCGACGCCGACACCCATCGACAGCAGAGCATGATCCTGGTGCCCGTCGATACCGAGGGCGTACGCATCGTCCGCAACACCACCGTTTTGCATCATCATGCGCCCGAAGGTCACTGCGAGATTGTCTTTGACAATGTGCGCGTGCCAGCCGCCAACTTGATTGGTGACGAAGGCAGTGGTTTTGCATTGGCCCAGGCGCGCCTGGGACCGGGCCGTATCCATCACTGCATGCGCTCTATCGGCGCCGCCCAGCTGGCGCTGGAACTGATGACCCATCGCGCGTTGGAACGGAAGACCTTTGGTAAGCAACTGCATCAGCACGGCACGGTGGCTGAGTGGATCGCCAGGTCGCGCATCGAGATCGAGCAGGCGCGGCTTCTGGTTCTGAAGGCCGCCTGGCTCATTGATCAGGGTGGTGCGAAAATGGCGCGCAAGGAAATTTCGATGATCAAGGCGCTGGTCCCCGGGGTGCACACGGCGGTTTGTGACCGGGCGATGCAGGTGTTTGGGGCCATGGGCCTGACCACCGACACCCCGCTGGCCGAACATTTCACCTGGGGCCGCGCGCTGCGTTTTGCTGACGGGCCCGACGAGGTGCACCTGCAGTCCATTGCCCGCGCCGAGATTAAGGAGGCCATTGCCAACCCCGGCGCGACCGCGGCCTATCTCACACCACCACGGTTATCATGATGCGTGCCGTTTCCATCGTGGTTTGCGCCCTACTTTTGGCGGCCTGCCAAACGCAGTCAATTTCAGAAACAGAGCAAGCGATCATGAAAAGTGCCGACGGAACCGACATTCACTTTCGCACCGCGGGCAAGGGGTCAACCGCGCTCGTGTTTGTCCACGGCTGGTCCTGTGATCGACGCTATTGGGATGCGCAGATCGACGCCTTTACCGACGATTTTACCGTCGTCACGCTCGATTTGGCCGGTCACGGTGACTCGGGCGAGACGCGCGTGGACTGGACGATTCCAGCGTTTGGCAGTGACGTTGCGGCCGTCGTTGGCGCCTTGCCCCATGAACGCATAATTTTGGTCGGCCACTCAATGGGTGGGCAAGTTGTGGTGGACGCCGGGCGTCAGATCGGTGAACGCGTTGTACTGATCGTCGGCATCGACACACTGCACCAAGTGACCGCGGGAATGTCCGCAGACCAGGCG
>CAYGSQ010000436.1:0-3611 GCA_964352435.1 uncultured Gammaproteobacteria bacterium
GTGATGTAGCAGTCCTTGAGTAACGACACCAGGTCGTAAGTCAGCGGGCCGGCCACCGCATCCTGAAAATCGAGCACCCCGGGGTCTCCGGGCGGCCCCACCATCAGGTTGCGCGAATGGTAATCCCGATGCACAAACACGGTGGGCTGCGCCAGCGCATTGGCTACCAGTAGATCGACGGTTTGGGCCCACTGCGCTTCGTCCTGATGGTCAAAGGTCAGCCCCAGGTGGGTATCGACCAACCACTCCCGAAAAATGCCCAACTCGGTGCGCAGCAGAGCCTCGTCATACGGTGGCAAATCGTCCGTGGTCAATTTGAGCTGGAGTGCGAGCAGGACGTGAATCGCGTCGCCATACAGACGATCAGCCAAACCCGGCTCATCGTTCAAAGCCTGCAAATAGGTCGTATTACCCAGGTCGGATAACAGCGCGAACCCCTGATCAAGGTTACTTGCCATAATCTTGGGCACGTTGATACCGGCACCGCGCAAGCGCCGGGCGCGATCAATAAACGGGCCCAGAGGGATCAACTCAGGCGGCGAATCCATGGCAATGCTGGTGCTGCGCCGATTGTGAACGCGGAAATAGCGCCGAAAACTGGCGTCCTGTGACGCCACTTCAATACGTTCGACCGGCGTCGACATGTGTTGCTTTACCCAGTTTGTAAGTAAACTAAGGCGCTGATCAGTGTTTTCGCCGGAACTAATCGCGGACATTGGCAATCCAGTCCGTAAGAGTATTGTTTCGCATAAATACTTTTGCGCATCACGCAGCTTCAGGAGACCCCCATTTGAGCACAGGTTTGGTCCATCGAGCCATCCTGTCCCGCCTGTTTGGCGTGGGCATGCTCGCCTGTGCTTTGGTTGGCCCCAACGCGCTGGCTGAAGATGACGAAATTGCCGCCGCTATCACCGAGTCGGTCGCGCTCGATCTGTCCTCACTCGAGCAACTGGAGAAATTGGGGCGCGTCGAAATTTCCGCGGACAACGCAAGCATCAGCCAAACTGAGATCTCGACGTTTTCGGGCGACGTCCAGATTGTCCGTGACGGCGGCATGGTATCCGCCGACTCCGCCTCCTACGATCCGCAGCAAAGCCGTTTCGTGGTGGAAGGCAACGTGACCTACGACGACGAAACCCTGAACATCAGTGCCAGTCAGGCGCGCTTTGACACGGCTGCGGACGAAGGCGAGTTTTCCGACGCGCGCTTTGCCCTGAACAGCGGCGACGGCCGCGGCGACGCCGAACGCATTTTGACCGACGGCGAACAGTTTCTTGAGTTGAACGGTGTGCGTTACAGCGCCTGCCCTGAGGGCGAAAATGATTGGCGCCTGATTGCAGATCGAGTGCGCATAGATCGTAGCAGCGATATCGGCGAAGGGCGCAACGTTCGCGTCGAGTTCAAGGGCGTACCTATTTTGTACACGCCCTACCTGTCGTTTCCGGCCAGCGGCGCACGCAAAAGTGGCTTCCTGTTGCCCGACTATGGCAACACCGACCGCAGCGGTAACGATCTGTCCGTGCCCTACTACTGGAACATTGCGCCCAACTACGATGCCACCGTGACGGCGCGGTACCTAACCGCACGCGGCGCGCAGCTGGGTGTCAATGGCCGCTACATGTTGCCCAACACGGAGGGCTCAATCGAAGCTGTTTATCTGGGCGACGACATGCGCGCCAATCGCGACCGTTACCTGACCAACTGGCAGCACGACTCCTATTTCGATAACGGCCTGCGGATCCATGCGGACGTCACCGATGTGAGTGACCGCGACTACTTCGGCGATTTGAGTAGCTCGTTGGCCGGGACGGCCATCACCCACCTCGAGCGCCTGCTCCAAATCGAATACGACCGCGACGACTGGCTGCTCGCCGCGCAGGTACAGTCGTTTCAAACGATCGACGACGGCATTACCGAAGCCAACGAACCGTACAAAAGCTTGCCGTCGCTGTTGTTTGAGGGTGACTGGGATCTGCCGCTGGGTTTGCGCACCGGCCTGAACGTGCAGCTGAGCCATTTCGAGCGCGACATCGGCGCACGCGGACAGCGCTTTGGCATCGAGCCATCGCTCAGCCTGCCATTGCAAACGCCTGGCGCATCCCTGATCCCGTCGGTGCGCCTCAACCACGCGCGCTATCAACTCGACGACGTGCCGGCCAACGGCGAAACCGAACCGGCACGCACGGTGCCTATTTACAGTCTTGACGGACGCCTTATCTTTGAGCGCGATGCCGGTCACCAGGGGCGCTTTCTGCACACATTTGAACCGCGCGTGCGCTACACCCATATCCCGTTCACGCGACAGGACAACGTCCCCGTATTCGACACCGGCCTGCCCGATTTCAACCTCATTCAGCTGTTTCAGGACAACCGCTACAGCGGCTACGATCGCATTGGCGACACCGACAAACTGAGCATGGGCTTCACGACGCGCCTGTTTAACACGAGCAGCGGGCGCGAGGTGGTGACCGCCACGTTGGGCCAGGCTCTTTTTCTGAGCAACCGGGACGTGCAGCTGCCAGACCGCTCCGTGCCCGATCGTTCCTCCTCCAACCTGATTGCGGAAATTGGCGTCAATCTGTCAAGCCGCTGGAACGGCAATCTCGAGTATCAATGGGAACCCAATCGCGCTGAGACCTCGAAAGCCGCGCTGCGCCTGCAGTATCGGCCGGCCGACAATAAAGTCATCAACCTGGGCTATCGCTTCCAGGACAATGATCTGGAGCAGTCTGATCTGTCGTTTGCGTGGCCAATCGGCCGGCATTGGAACGTCGTGGGACGCTGGAACTATTCGCTGGCAGAAAATGTGACCCTTGAGCGCTTTGCGGGCGTAGAATACGAGCGCTGCTGCTGGGCCGTCCGGCTGGTCAGCCGTTCGTACGTGAATAACCGTGACGGCGGCAATGACAAGGCACTTTTCGCACAATTTGAACTCAAAGGTCTGACGAGCATTGGGACTCGTGTGGACTCGTTTTTGGAAAGAGGCATTCTGGGCTATGGCAAGGTCAATCAATAAGTCACTGTTTTTATTGGGCCTGGGCCTTTTGGCGCTCGCGCAGTCTGGCCGCGCCGCGGAGCCGCTGGACGGCAGCGGCGAACTGCTCGACCGTATCGTCGCCGTGGTCAACGACGGTGTCGTACTGCAAAGCGAAGTCATGCAGCAAGGTACCGCCATCGTTGCCCGTCTGCGCGCCGACGGCGTCCAGCTACCGCCGCCTGAAGTGCTGGAGAAACAGATCATCGAAAAGCTGGTGGTTGACCAGATTCAATTGCAGCGCGCCGAGCGCCTGGGCGTGGCCATCACGGACGATCAACTCAACGCTGCCCTGGGCAGCGTCGCTGACCGCAATGGCCTGACATTGACACAGCTGCCCGCCGCGTTGGCAGAGCAAGGTGTCAACTACACCGAATATCGCGCCACCATCCGCCGCGAAATGATGATCGAACAACTGCGCAACCGCGACCTCGTGCCGCGCGTGTCCATCACGCGCAAGGAAGTCGAGGAATACATGAAGCGGCGCGACACAAGCAGCAAGATTGACTATGAAATTTCGCACATCCTGATTTCCGTACCGCCCGGCGCTACACCGCAGCAGCGCGAAGAGAAAGAA
>CAYGSQ010000437.1:0-3607 GCA_964352435.1 uncultured Gammaproteobacteria bacterium
TCTTCCAATCGGGGTGGTCGACGTATGCACGCACCGCCGGTGAATCGATGTCGAGCATCAAGTGGCCAATCGTCACTTCCCGTCGAAAGTTGATGTGCGGAAAGGCCTTGGCCATCGTCATCGCCGCGTCCACCGCTTTGCGTGAGGTCAGGTGCAGCAGATTGATGTTGGCAAATTTGGTTTCGTGCGCCAGGTAGGACGCGATGCAAATCGCCAGGCCCTCGGAGTGCGGTGGGCGCGATGCGTTGTAGGCGGCGAGGCCCTCAAGCTTGCCCTCGTTCTCGACGATTTTAGTGTAGGCCGCCATGATCTCAGCGGTCTCGCAATGCAGGCTGAGCGACAAATAGGGCGCTAATTCCGGACGCGCTTCAGCCGTGCGCTGCAGGCCTCGCATGATGAACTCGAAATGCGCGATGTCGTATTTGTCGTCATCGCCGATCATCAAGAATTCTTTTTGCGAGTCCGACCGGCCGTGCAGGCCATAGCCACCGTAGAACATGAAAATCTTGAAGGACGTGACGCCGTGGTCAGTGGCAAGCATTTCCATTTCGCCAATTTGCGTGTTGTCCATCGGCGCCAAATGATAGGCGTAGTCGACGAAAAAATTGCCGTCCGACAGTTTGAGTACTTCGGGAAAAAACTCTTTGTACGGGCCGCCGCGATTGAGGTAGTACTGCCCGCTGCGCATGTAGTTGAGCGAGCTGGTCACACCGCCCATGGCGGCCGCGCGACTTTCGCTTTGTGCGTCGTCATTGAGCGGGGCGTAGATGCCGGTGTGCATATGGGCATCCACGGCGCCGGGCAGGGCGACATGGCCCTTGCCGTCGACCACGTGCCGGGCGCTCGCCGGATCGATGTTACGCTCCAGCGCAGAAATTGACTCGCCACTGATCGCAATATCAAGATCTTCCAGCCCGTCGCCACCGGGAAGCGCCACCTGAACATTTTTGATCAACGTGTCGTAATTGCTTGAACTCACTGGATTCTCCGGTTGTAACGATGGGCTTGGGTCGATGCGAGCGTGCAGCATCAGTTGCCTTAATGATATATAAATAGATCATTTGAATAAAGCGGAGATCGCATGAGCCCGACAATGCCCGAAAAAGACAATGCCGCCGGATTTGGGACGCGCCTGCGTCCCCGCAAACGGCCGGCGCTGGTCATGATTGATTTTGTTCAGGCCTATCTCGAGCCAACCTCACCGCTCTACGCCGGCGTCGAAGATACGCTCAAAGTCTGCATCGAATTGTTGGAGTTTGCGCGAGCGCGGGGCATTCCCGTTATTCACACGGGCGTGCAATTTGCGCCCGGTGGCGCGGATGGCGGGGTGTTCTATCGCAAACTCAGTAATCTTTTGTGTTCGTTTGATCAGGGCTCGCCGTTGGCGGCGTTTGCGCCGGGCCTCGAGCCGGCCGCGGGCGAAGTGGTCATCTTGAAACAATATGCCAGTGCATTTTTTGGCACGACGCTCGCCTCGACGTTGACGTCGCAGGGCATCGATACGGTTTTGATCGCAGGGCTTACAACCAGCGGATGCATCCGTGCGAGCACGGTCGATGCGTTGCAGTATGGGTTCATACCCATCGTGGTTGAGGATGCGGTCGGCGATCGCGGCGAGGCACAGCACGCCGCAAACCTGTTCGACATGCAGGCAAAGTACGCCGAAGTCATGAATTTCGAGACGTTGAAGCAAGCGCTCGCGTAGTACGGCGCAACCAGGGCGACTACGCGGCGGGCGGTTTGGGTACGCTGTCTTTTAGCTCGATCCACGTATTGCGCGCCCGGGCAAGTACGCGCCCATCACTGCCGAAGGCGGCCACGGCCGAAAAATTCTTGCGTCCATCCCGTGCGATGGGCCACGCGAGGATGACGCAGTGCTCGCCGGCCTGCGGCAGGCTCTCGATGGCGCTGTGCATACGCCCAAGCAGCGCCACCAGGCGATCGTCCCGAAATGCAAAGTAGCTGGGGCAGTCGAGCGCCGCGTGCACATAGCGTGCATCGATCTGACCTGTCGCGTTGGCGAGTGCTGCGTCGGGTTGCCAGGCCGCGACGACCCGTTCGCCGTCGGGCGCCGCGAAAATGCGCAGCCCGTCGTGCTCGGCCCGATCGGGTCCGCACACATAGCAGCCCGGAAAATTGTGCATGCGAAATCCCGCATAGTCCGGCTGTCGCGCGCGCACCTCGTCAAAGTCCGGCACCACCGGCAGATCGAATTTTGGTAGTGCCAACGCCCGGGCACTAGCGATAAGCACATCGCCCGCGCACAGCGTGGCCTCGGCGCCATCACCGTCAAGTTGCAGCGTCGTGGCAAGCGGCGGCGGCGCGCGTAGCGTGATTTCGCAGGGTCCATCGATCGCGCTCGCCACTAGTCCAGCGGTGTAGCCGCCGTTACCTGAATCGGGTGGGCCGCGAAATTGTGGATCGATTTGAAGGGCTTGCTGTGTCTTTCTCATCGGCCAATTCTAACAGCCATCGTTCGCGAATCAGTACACTAGCGTCCTGCCCCGCACACGCTACAATGCAGCGCTGCAAATTCGACCGATTACCCGCTGCCCCGCACGCAGCTACCGAGGACAACGATCATGAGCGATACCGATTTTTCTACCGTCATATATACGCCCGGCGACAAAGTGTCGGTGGTGACGATCAATCGTCCCGACGCGATGAATGCCTTCGATACGGCCCTGCGCGCGGATTTGCCCAAGGCGCTCAATTTGGCGGCCAACGATAGCTCGCGCGTGGTCGTGCTCAACGCCAACGGCCGCGGATTCGGCGCGGGTGCGGATCTCAAGGAAGGCTTCGCGGACAATCTGACCACGCAGCTCAACGAAGAATACCGCCCCACGTTTGACGAAATTGAAGCCTGCACCAAGCCTGTGATCAGTGCGATCAGTGGCGCGGCGGCCGGCGTGAGCCTGTCTGTGGCGCTCGCTTGCGATTTGACGGTAATGGCTGACAAGGCCTTCTTGCTGGCGCCGTTCACCTCGATTGGCTTGATCCCTGACGGTGGCGCTCATTTCATCATGGGGCGTCAGCTTGGGTACAAGCGCGCGTTTCAGATTCTGGTCGAAGCCGAACGCGTCAGCGCGCAGGACGCGCTGGACTATGGCCTGGTGAACAAAGTGGTGCCAGCGGACGACCTGAACGCAGCGACGGTGGCGTGGGCTGAGTCGCTGGCCGAGCGTGCGCCGTTGGCGATGAAAGCCATCAAGAAAATCTTGCGTGGCGCCATGACGCAGGATTTTGACACCGTGTTTCGTGCCGAGGCGGTCGAACAGCAGGTATGCCGCCTCAGTGAAGATTGCGCGGAAGGCGTCGAGGCGTTCCTGGCCAAGCGCCCCGCCACGTTCAAAGGACGGTAGGGCCTACGTATGATCATCGAAACAGACGCCGTCATTGTGGGCGCCGGGCCGTGTGGCCTGTTCCAGGTATTTGAGTTGGGTTTGCACGGCTTGTCGGCGCACGTCGTCGATTCGATCAGCGCGGCCGGTGGTCAATGCATCGAGCTGTATCCTGACAAGCCTATTTATGACATTCCCGCGATTCCGGTCTGCACGGCAGAGGAATTGGTCGAACGTTTGCTCAAGCAGATCGAGCCGTTTTCACC
>CAYGSQ010000438.1:0-2409 GCA_964352435.1 uncultured Gammaproteobacteria bacterium
GCCCACCGGGGTTAGTTTCGTCAACGCGTCGGACGGTGGTTCGGCGGCCGGCGGCGTCGTGTCATGGCCGTTGGGTGTTCTGACACCGGGTCGTGGCGGCGTACGCGACGTAACGGTCCAGCTTGACGGCGGTTTGGCCAGCGGCACCGTGATCGAAGCGGTGGCGCAAATGACCAGCGCAACGGCCTCGCTCGATTCATCGCTCGCCGAGGTGCACACGGTTATCGGTGCGGCAGGTGGTTTGCAGTTGGCGATCGAAAGCAACGTCAATCCCGCACGCCTGGGTGAGCTCTTGAATCTGCAACTGGTCGTGCGCAACGCCGATCCGTTCCCGCGTTTCGATGTCTCGCTCGTTGGCATCTTTCCTGAAGGCTTTGCGCAGCTGTTCGAGACCGGCTTTGCTGGTAACTGCGGGTCGTCCGCATGCGAAGCGGGTGAGCGCGTTGCCTGGACACTGGGCGAGATTGGCGCGGGCGAGAGCGTGGTGGTCGACCTGCCGGCGGTGATTGCAAATGCAGCGGCCGACGGCACGCTTGCCAATTTCTATGTAGAAGCCAGTGACTCGCAAGGACTGCAAACCCGTCAGATGGAGACTCTGCGTGTGCGCCC
This sequence comes from uncultured Gammaproteobacteria bacterium, assembly GCA_964352435.1. Lineage (GTDB taxonomy): Bacteria > Pseudomonadota > Gammaproteobacteria > Steroidobacterales > JBCCMA01 > JBCCMA01. The sequence goes on from CAYGSQ010000438.1 coordinate 610, forward strand.
TGACACGGTCTACGATCTGATTCTGGCCGAGGCGACGGACCCGGTGGTAGCCGGTTCGACTCTGGACTATTCGTTGGTATGGGGCTATCGCGATGATGCGGCTGCCGTGGCACAAACGGTGTTACGCATGCCCGTGCCGGCCGGTACCAGTTTTGTTGCGGCAAGCGACGGTGGCGTGCTTGCGGGCGGCGTCGTCGAATGGCAGCTCGGCTTCCTGAGCCCCGGTGAGAACGGCGTGCGCAGTGCCCGATTCCAGGCGGGTGGTGGGTTGACCAACGGCTCGGTTATTGAAGCGTCGGCCGACATGGTCGAGGTGGGTGACACCACTGAACGATTGCGCGCCGAGGCACTTACCTCCGTGACACCGGCAAGCGGTCTCAAACTTGCGATCGAAACCAACACGAATGCGGCGCGTCTCAATGAGAAGAGCAACTATCGCCTGACCGTGAGCAACACCGATCCTTTCACACGCTTTGGTGTGCAAATCGCCGGTCGTTTCCCACAGGATATTCGGCAGCTGTTCGAGTCCGAGTTCGATGGTGACTGCGGCAGTTCGGCTTGTGAGTCCAACGAAATCGTGACCTTTACGCTGGGCGACATTGAACCCGGTGATGGCAAAAGTGTTGATCTACCGGCGACCATGACGAACGTAGGCGCTGACGGCATTCTCGCCAACCTGTTTGTGGTGGCGCGGGATGACCAGGGTGCTCAGGTACGCGTTGTGGATACGCTGCGTCTGCAAAGCGATACGGTTTATGACGTGTCGTTGAACGAGGACAGTGATCCGGCTATCCCCGGTGCCGCGTTGACCTATACGCTCACCTGGGGCTTGCGTGATGACGCGGCGTCCGTGCGTGACAGCCGCCTGCAGCTGGCGCTGCCGGCTGGCGTGATCTTGCAGTCTGCATCAGACGTTTTCGTGCAAGACGGCAACGTCGTGACCTGGGATCTGGGTTTTGTCAGTCCCGGCGCGGTAGGCGTGCGCACGGCCACGGTACTCATTGACGGCGGTCTCGCAGTGGGCAACGTGCTTGAAGCGAGCGTGAATCTGTTCGATGCCGCGGACACGGATGAAGGTGCGCAATCGGAAGCGCACACGGTGGTGCGCGCCACGACACCCCTGTCGCTCGATGTCGACGCGGCCGTCTATGCGGCATTGTCGGGTCGTCAGCTCAACACGAGTCTGACGGTGACGAACAACGATGCATTCACGCGCTTCGGTGTGGCACTCAAGGCGCGTTTCCCGCGTGACGTCGCACAGCTGTTCGAGTCGGTTGCAAATTTCGATGGTGACTGTGGGTCCTCCGCATGTGAGTCGGACGAGGTTGTTAGCTGGCCGCTGGTCGACATTCCCGCGGGCGAATCGGTCACGGTGCAATTTCCTGCCGTCACCGCAAACGGGGTGGTCGAAGGCAGCCTGATCAATCTCTACGCTTGGGTAGAAGACGATCAGGGTGATCAGGCACGGGGCACGGAGTCGTATCCAACGGGCTGCATCAACGAGCTGGATTCCGAATGTGACGGCATCTTCGACGTCGTGGACAACTGTCTGGGCCTGGATAACACAGCACAAAACGACGGCGACAATGATGGTATTGGCAACCTGTGCGACGCGGATCTGAATCAGGACTGCATCGTTAACGTGATCGATCTGGGTATTTTCCGTACGCGCTTCTTTACGGATGATGCGGCCGCGGACTTGAACGGCGACGGCGTCGTCAACGTCGTCGATCTGGGCATCCTGCGCACGCTGTTCTTCCAGCCGCCGGGACCGTCCGCGTTCGACAATATCTGCGACTA
>CAYGSQ010000438.1:2419-3571 GCA_964352435.1 uncultured Gammaproteobacteria bacterium
GGGGTAGATGAGATGAACGTAAGCGCGGTACCGCAGTGCCGCGCTTGCGGGCACAAAAAAGGGACTAGTTGTTTCCGGACGGCTATCAGGTGAAAGGAATTGCCAGGGAATTCGCGGCGTGCTGAATCAGCACGCCGCGTTTTTTTTAGTAGTACTCGAGTGGTGTCGCCTTGCCACCAAACACGCGGTAAACGAAGATTGAGTACGCGACAATTACGGGCAGCACGACCATCGCCCCGACAAAGACAATCATCAGTGACTCGGGTGCGCTTGCGGCCTCCCAAATGGTCATCTTGTCCACGACGAGAAACGGAAACAAGCTGTAGGCCAGCCCGTGAAACGACAGCATGATCAAGCCTACCGTGCCGGCAAACGGGACCCATATTCCATACTCGTTGTTTTGCTCGAGGCGCACGGGCAGGCGCGCCAGCGAACGACCAACGACGAAGAACAGCACCGCTGAGATGACCGGCATCGGCCACAGCACCATCATGTTTTCAATAGTGAACCATTTCGCGTAAATGCTTTTGCTCAGCAGCGGCGTGGCGGTCGATACGGCAACCACGCCGACGGCCAAAAAGGCCAGTGCGGTGCGTGCCCAACGCACGGCCTTGCGTTGCAGTGCACCGCTGGTCTTGATGATCAGCCAGTTAGAGCCAAGCAGGGCATAGGTGCCTGCCACGCACACGCCAATAAAGCTGGCGAATACGACCGTCGCAAGCGAGCGTTCAAAACCGACAACCAGCATGCCTACCATGTACCCCTGGGACAGGGACGCCAGTAGCGATCCGACGAAAAAGGCCCGGTTCCAGGTTGTCTTGTGACGGTCATGGGCTTTGACGCGAAAGTCGAATGCGACGCCGCGCAGCGTGAGCCCCGTGAGCATTAACACTACGGGAAAATAGAGCGCGCCCATGATCTCCCCGTGGGCGAACGGGAATGCCACGAGCAAAATGCCCACGCCCAGCACCAGCCAGGTTTCGTTGGCATCCCAGAACGGACCGATGGACGCGACCATCAGATCTTTTTCATCGTCGGTCGCCAAAGGCAGCACGATACCAACCCCAAGGTCGAAGCCGTCGAGCACCACGTACGCCAGTATCGAAATCCCCATCAAGATCATGAAGACCAGCGGCAGCCATCCGGCAGGCG
>CAYGSQ010000439.1:0-3566 GCA_964352435.1 uncultured Gammaproteobacteria bacterium
CTTTATCGTTACCGATCCGGTAACCGCCGCCACCAGTCGACGCGGACGGTTGATCTTCGGATTTGGCACGGGCGTGCTCGCCGTGGTTATCCGCACCTATGGCGCGTACCCGGACGGCATGGCGTTCGCCGTGCTGCTGATGAATGCCGCCGTGCCGTTGATTGATCGCTGGACGGTGCCGCGTGCTTTTGGTCATGCCAAGGACAAGGTCGAGGACACGCTGACATGAGCGTGACGCGTAACGTATTGCGCGCGGCGCTGATCCTCGGTGTACTGTCTGTGCTTGTCGTGTGGATCATCGACAGTAGCCGAAAGGCGACCGCCGAGCGCATCACGGCCAACGAACGCGATGCCGCCATGCACCTGATTCGCGAAATCATACCGCCCGGGCGCTACGATAATCGTCCGGCGGGCGACGTGCTGCAGGTCCGCGATTCCGACCTGCTTGGCGGGCCGCAAACGCGCACTGTTTACCGGGCGCGCAGCGGCGGCAAGCCGGTGGCGGTGATCATCGAGACGGTCGCACCGAACGGATACAGCGGGCCTATTGCGCTGCTGGTCGGAATATTTGCCGACGGCCAGCTGGCCGGCGTGCGAGTTACCGCCCATCGCGAGACGGCCGGACTTGGGGACCGCATTGAACTCGATGAAAGCGATTGGGTACTAAGCTTTGCCGGCACGTCACTGGGCGCGGCGCCATATTCCGCATGGGCCGTTCGCCGGGACGGCGGCCAGTTCGATCAATTTACCGGTGCCACGGTCACCCCGCGCGCCGTGGTGCAGGCGGTACGCGACGCTTTGATATACTTTGAACAACACGCAGACGAGCTGTTTGTTACCGCCACGCCATGACCCATCCAACCCACGGCACACAAATTTTTTACGACGGACTATGGCGCAATAACGCCGGTCTCGTGCCGCTCCTGGGTCTGTGCCCGCTGCTCGCGGTCAGCACCACCTTGATTCAGGCGCTGGCGCTGGCGCTGGCCACCGCGACCGTACTCGTCGTCACCTGTGTGCTCGTCTCCTGTACACGACACTGGGTCATCGCCCGGGTGCGCTTGCTGTGCTACGTCATGATCATCGCGGCGGCCGTCACGCTGGTCGACCAGTGGATGGCCGCAACACGCTTCGAGCTGTACCGCAATCTCGGCATCTTTGTGCCGCTGATCGCAACCAACTGCGCCATTTTTGCGCGCGCCGAACTCTTTGCCTCGCGGCACGGCCCCGGCGCGTCCCTTATCGATGCACTGGCGACCGGCCTTGGGTTTGCCGCCGTGCTGGTGAGCCTTGGGACACTGCGCGAGATCATTGGCAACGGCACATTGCTAAGCGACGCCGACACACTGTTTGGCCCGGCCGCCGCGTCGTGGCGCATCGAATTTGCCGACGGCTTTTTACTTGCTGCCCTGCCGCCGGGCGCCTTCTTTTCGCTTGCGGCGCTGGTCGCATTACGCAGGGCGATTGGCGCGCGCAGCGTCGATGACGACGCCGAGCTGAGCACACTATGAACGCAGACAAACGACGGGAAATTTTTGAACGCTGGCGGGCCGCCAACCCAAAACCCACCACCGAGCTGAATTTCACCTCACCCTTCGAACTGCTTATCGCCGTCATTTTGTCGGCGCAGGCAACCGACATCAGCGTCAACAAGGCAACGGACACCTTGTATCCGATTGCCAACACGCCGGCGACCATCGCCGGGCTTGGGCTCGCCGGCATCAAGAAACATGTGCGTCATATTGGCCTGTACAACACCAAGGCCAAAAACGTACTCGCACCTGCAAAATTCTGACAGCCGAGCACGGTGGCGACGTGCCACGAGATCGGGCGGCGCTCGAAGCCCTTCCGGGTGTCGGACGTAAAACCGCAAACGTGGTGCTCAACACGGCATTCGGTGAGCCAACCATCGCGGTCGACACGCATATTTTTCGCGTCAGCAACCGGACTAAAATCGCCCACGGCAAAGACGTGGTCGAGGTTGAAAAACGTTTGCTAAGATTGGTCCCTGACGAGTTCAAGGTCGATGCCCATCATTGGCTGATTCTGCACGGTCGCTACATCTGCAAAGCACGCAAACCGCTGTGCAGCGAATGTCCGATCGAGGATTTGTGCGAGTTCCCCAAAAAGGTGTTCGATGTTTAGCAATGATCGCGATACGTTGCGCCGCCAACTGGCCGAAGCGTGGCGCAAACATAAAGAAGGTCTGCCGCTGGAGCCGCACGAGGCGCAGGTGGCCGATGTGCTGCTGATCCACCCCGAATATCACGCGCTGATGGAAGACCCGGACCTGGTCAACCGGGAGTTTACGGTTGAAGACGGACAAATTAATCCGTTACTGCATTTGTCTTTACATGTCGCCGTGCGTGATCAGGTCAAGGTGGATCGGCCGCCGGGCTGCCGCGCACTATTTGGCCAGCTGGCTGAAAGCCTGGGCGATGCGCACGCAGCGGAACACGTTATGCTGGAGCGCCTGGGCGAGTATCTGTATCAGGCGCAGCGGGACGGCCAGCCGCCGCCTGTTGAGGACTATGTAAAGGCCCTGAATGGCGACGTAAGCAGAATCAAATTCAACAACCTGAAATAATCTACCCCGTCACACGGTCTGATTGAGCACTATGACGTACATCACCAACCCCTCGTATCCGGTACGCGGCGCCGGCCTTGGCTTGCGCCGCAGCATGCTCGACGAGCTCAAAGACGGCCTGCCGGCCGGTATCGACTTCCTGGAGGTCGCGCCCGAAAACTGGATGGGCGTCGGTGGCCGCTGGGGCAAGGCGTTTCGTGCGCTGACCGAGCAGCACGATTTTGTCACCCACGGTCTGTCCCTGTCACTGGGCGCGCCGGCGCCGTTGGACGAAAATTTCCTGCGCAAGCTCAAGGTGTTTCTCGACACGCACGGCATTCGTTTTTACACCGAGCATCTGAGCTACTGCGGCGACGATGGTCACCTGTACGATTTGTTGCCCATCCCGTTTACCGCAGAAGCCGTGCACTACGTTGCCGGCCGCATTCGACGCGTCCAGGACATCCTGGAGCGCCCTATCGCGGTCGAAAACGTGTCCTACTACGCAGCACCCGGTCAGGACATGAAAGAAATCGAATTCGTGCGCGCGGTGCTTGAGGAAGCTGACTGCGGCTTGCTGCTGGACGTCAACAACATTTACGTCAACGCGATCAATCACAAGTACGACGCATCGTTGTTCTTGCGCTCATTGCCGGCCGAGCGTGTGCGCTATTTTCACGTCGCGGGTCACTACGTTGAAGATGAGGACTTGCGCGTCGACACCCACGGCGCCGACGTGTGCGACCCCGTCTGGGCCTTACTCGACGAGGCCTACGCACATTGTGGCAACGTACCCACGCTGCTCGAGCGCGACTTCAATATCCCGGCGCTCGGCGACTTGACGCTGGAGCTCGATCGCATCCGCGCCGCCCAGGCCAAACAGCCGCTGCGTACCCACGAGCTGAGTCATGTCTGAGACACCCGATTTTCAAAAGCAGCAGTTCGCGTTTGCGGCGCACATCCGCGACCCGAACAACGTCGCCGCACCTGCGGGTATCGA
>CAYGSQ010000440.1:0-3562 GCA_964352435.1 uncultured Gammaproteobacteria bacterium
GGAAGAAACAATGAGAAAGATACTCATGGTGACGGCCGGGATCGTGGCCATTCTGGTTGCGGGGATTGCTGTCATCTTCAGTTCGGGGCCTGAGCTGCATGAGCCGTCCGACCTGTCCGACTTCATCGGCACGCCGGACAGCCCGATCATCATCAAGGACATTTCCGGAATTGAAGACCAGGTCATCATTGACCGGGACGTTGGCGTTGAAACGCGCGACGGCGTTCGTTTGTCCGCCAATGTCTATCGCCCGAAGTCGGAAGAGCCCTTCCCCGTGGTGATGATGCTGACCGCCTACCACAAGGACGAAGGCCCGAACCAGTATCCGGACTACATCCGACGGAACGCGACACCGGAATACGACATGGGGCAGATCAATGTGAGCCCGTGGACGCCGTGGGAAGGTCCGGACCCGGCGTATTGGGTGCAACAAGGTTATGCGGTGGTGACGCTGGACAGCCGTGGCTATGGAAAATCCGAAGGCGTGGCCAGCGTGCTGAGCATGCAGGACCGGCATGACTTTCATGACGCCATCACCTGGGCCGGGACACAGGATTGGAGCAACGGCAATGTTGGTCTGACGGGGGTGTCGTACCTCGCCATAGCCCAATGGGTGGCTGCCAGCAGCGCGCCACTGCGCCCAAAACGACCGTTTTGTCCGGGGGCAACGCGGGTGCCTTCCGGATAAATCATGATATTGATGCCATCTTTCAAGCGCGCCGCGCCTTTTTCAATCACCTGGCCCACGGCGCTACGGCGACCTTTCCGATTGATTGGAATCACACGCATCACGCTCAATGCGGTACCCAAAACCGGTATCCACATCAGCTCGCGCTTGAGCACCCAGGTATGCGCGGGGCAATACAAAAAGCCCGCCATCGTCTCCCAAGCGGATGAGTGCTTCTGCAAAATAACGACCGGTTCATCGGGAAAATTGTCGCGTCCTTCGACCTCGAATGTCAGACCGCAACACAGCCGCGCCATCCACATGATTGAGCGTGCCCAAACCCGCGCCACCGCGAACCGCTTTGGGTGCGGCAACCAAAAGGACATACATACGACGGCGCTCCACAAAATAATTGAGGAGAGAAAATAGACCGTAAAAACAACTGACCCGACAAACTGCATGAGTTACCCAACTAACGCGTCAACGGCGGCCGCGAGGTCATCGTACACCGCCACATGAGCAAGTGTTCCCAGCGTTTTTTCAGTCGCGGCACCGTTGCCTGTACGCACCAGCACCGGCGTTGCGCCCGCATGCTCCGCAGCTTGCAGATCGCGACGTGAATCGCCCACGGAAATTGCCCCGTCAATCCGGCGATTAAAATAGCGCGTGATTTCATCGTACAGACCGGAACGGGGCTTGCGACAGTGACAGCCATCGTCGGGACCATGTGGGCAAAAGAAGATGCCGTCGATACGCGCGCCGCGGTCGGCCAGGGCCCGCTGCAGCTTGCTATGCATGGCCGTCAGTTCAGCGAGGCCAAATTTGCCGCGTGCCAGGCCAGACTGGTTGGTGGCAATGGCAATGACCCAGCCGGCATGATGCAATTTTGCAATGGCATCGAGCGAACCGGGCAGCGCCTGCCATTCCTCAGCGGACTTTACGAAGGCGTCTGATTCGCGATTGATTACGCCGTCACGGTCGAGCACGATAAGCGGCCTTGTCATGACAATACCTTGCCCCAAAACCAGGTGCACACCGATAAGGCGATGAGCGCGCTGAGCGAGCCAATCGGGTCATGGGTAATGCCGTCCAAACGCAGCGACCACCAAAATTCGGGTCCGACCTGCAGTAGCGCATACCAACCGTCGATGCGGGTTTGCAAGGCCATCATAAGCCACGTGCCGGTGGCGACTGCGCCAAAAAACCAGTAGTGGCGGCGCACCAGCAATGCGAGCGCAAGGCCTACCGGCATGCCGATCAGCCAGTGCACGATGAGCGACTCAAAACCGCCCATGAGCCAGGCGCCCGGCAGTGGATAGGCATACCAAAAATCCCGCACCACGGCCGGAAGCGGCGTGCGCGTGACATAGCTGCGTGCCAGCTCGCTCAAAAAGAAGTACGACAGGCCCATGACCATCGACAGCAACGTTAGCCAAAAGCTTACGCGGTCTGCAGCTGACCTGTCGTCAATGGCATCAGCGTTGGTCACTGCGCCGCGAGCGAGAAGTCAGCAATGCCCAAAAACAGCGTCCGCATCGCCTGCAATAATGCCAACCGATTGCGACGTAGCGCGTCATCGTCGTCCATCACCATCACATTGTCGAAGAACGCATCGACCGGCTCACGCAGTGTGGCAAGCTGTTGCAATGCGCCCGTGTAGTCGCCCGCGTCGACGCGCTGTGACACATCGTCCGCCACATTGGTTAGTGCACCGTGCAGTTGTTTTTCAGCGTCCTCAGTCAGGCGCGCGGCATCCACGGTTGCAACGTCTTCATCGACTTTCTTCAGAATGTTTGCAATTCGCTTGTTGGCCGCAATCAGCGATTGGGCCGCATCATCGCTGGCAAACGTCTGCACGGCGGACAGGCGCGCCAGCAGGTCGAGCGGACGCTCACCGCCGCTGCTTAACACGGCGTCAAACTGTCCGGATGTTGCACCAAGCTCGTCCATCGCCAGGCCACGCAGACGTTCCATCATGTAGTCGAAAACCTGTGACACCAGAGCCTCGCCGTTCAGTGGCGGGGCCTTCTTGCCTTTTGGCGTAGGCACCGCTGGCAGAGCGGCGACCGCGGTACGGATCAGCTTGCGCAGGTTGAGATCAAGCTGACCCTCGCGAATAATGCGCAATACACCCAGTGCAGCGCGGCGCAAGCCAAACGGATCGCGTGTACCGCTCGGCAGTTTGCCGATGCCAAAAATACCGGTGATGGTGTCCAGTCGATCTGCAATAGCCAACGCCTGACCCACGCCCGTGCGCGGCAACTCGTCGCCCGAATAGCGCGGCAGATAGTGCTCGGCCATCGCGGCCGCTACATCGGCGGGCTCGTTGTCGTGTGTCGCATAGTAGCGACCCATAATGCCCTGCAGCTCGGGAAACTCACCAACCATTTCGGTTTGCAGATCACATTTGCACAGCGCTGCGGCGCGCGCGGTGTGCGTCGCATCCGCACCAATTGTGCCGGCGATGTCGACCGCAAGTGTAGTGATGCGGTCGGCTTTGTCTTTGAGCGTGCCCAGTTCCTTTTGGAATAATACGCTGGCGAGTGCATCGGTACGTTGGGCCAGCGTTTGCTTGCGGTCCACGTTGTAGAAGAACTCCGCATCGCTCAAACGCGGGTGCACGACCCGTTGGTTGCCGTCGCGCACCGCGTCGGGATTCTTGCTGTCGATGTTCGACAAGGTAATGAACCACGGCAGCAATGCGCCGTCCTTGCCGCGTAGCGGGAAATAGCGCTGATGGTCCTTAAGCGTGGAAATCAGCACTTCACTCGGCAGCGCGAGAAAGCGTTCGTCAAACTGACCCGCAATGGGTACCGGCCATTCAACCAGCGCCGTCACCTCGTCAAGCAGGGCATCGTCGGTGATCGCTACGCCCTTCAGCGTCCGCGCGGTGTC
>CAYGSQ010000441.1:0-394 GCA_964352435.1 uncultured Gammaproteobacteria bacterium
CGGCGAACTGATCGGCATCAACACCGCCATCATCTCGCGCTCGGGCGGCAACCAGGGCATCGGTTTCGCCATCCCCATCAACATGGCGCGTTCGGTGATGACCCAAATTCTCGAATTTGGTGAAGTGCGTCGCGGCATGCTGGGCGTAGAAATTCGCGATCTTGCCAGTCTGCCCGAACAGATTCGCAATGCACTGGACATCGACATCGATTTTGGCGCGGTGGTTACGCAGGTCGAACCGGACTCTGCGGCTGAAAAGGCCGGTATCGAGATCGAAGACGTCATCATTGCGGTCAACGGTGAGAAAACCCGCGGCTCGCAGGAGCTGCGCAACACTATCGGCCTGATGAGTGAAGGCGACAAAGTTGAAGTCGAGCTGGTGCGCAAAAACAAG
>CAYGSQ010000441.1:404-3554 GCA_964352435.1 uncultured Gammaproteobacteria bacterium
AACAAGAACCGCACGCTGACGGCGAAGCTTGGCTCGCGCAATGACGGTGGCAGCATCAGCGGCAACATCATGCCCGACAACGGTACGCTGCACCCGGCCCTCGAAGGCGCTTCGTTCGCCGAGCTGTCCGGTGCCAGCGCACGCCGTTACTCCAGCGGCGTAGTCGTGGGCGAAGTTGCTGAAGGCAGCCCTGCACAACGCAGCCTGCTGCAAGCCGGTGACATTATCGTCAAGGTTAACCGCAAGCCGGTGACCGATCTTGAAACGTTCCGCCAACTGGCCAGCGCCGACTCGGGACAAATCATGTTCACCATCGTGCGTGAGGGCATCTCACGACTTATCGTTATCGGCTAGTTGCTCACAACCAAACCGCGCTCGCGTCAGCACAAGCTGCAGCGAGCGCGGTTTTTTAGCTGAACATTACTTTCAAAGCCGCCACGGCCAGCAACAGCGCGTACGCTCGACGCAGCACGACCGGCGACAGGGCGTGCGCCACACGCGCCCCCAGCGGCGCAACGAACATCGCCGACAATCCCAGCGCCAGTGCGGCAGGCCCATACACGTAGCCGACGCTCAGCGCAGGCAAGCCCGCCTGCGACCACCCCCCGATTACGTAACCCAGCGCCCCGGCCACGGCAATAGGAAAACCCACCGCTGCAGAACTCGCCACCGCTTCGCGCGGTACGACGTTATGCGTCATCAAATAGGGCCCGGTGAGCGAGCCGCCACCAATGCCGGTCCACGAGGACAATGCGCCAATGGCCACACCCACGCTCGACAGACCAAGCAGGCCCGGTAGCGGCCGATCGCCCGGTGGCGTTTGCCGCCCCAGCCGCAGTGCGACGATCAACAAGAACAGGCCAAAGCCGATGCGCAGCGCCTGATCGGGAATAAAGTGCGCGACCGCACCACCCACGACGGCGCCCAGCGCCGCGGCCGGACCCAGACGCTTCACAACGTGCCAGTGCACCGCACCGCGACGATGGTGCGATAATGTCGATGAGATGGAGGTCATCACAATGGCTGCGAGCGACGTACCCAGCGCAACGTGCATCACACGCGCATCGGGCACGCCAATCAAAGGCAATACGATGACCAGCACGACCATGCTGATCACGCCACCGCCGATACCAAACAGGCCTGCAGCGAAGCCCGCGAGGGCACCGGCCGGAATTAGAAATAAAAGAGATTCCACCGCGTCCTCAATTCGTGAAGAACCGAAGGTATGATTAGGAGTCAGAACCCCTGCGGCTGGCAAACAAAAAAAAAGGCTGAACAGCCGAGGGGGACTGAACAGCCAGGGAGAGTGGTATTGATACTGTTTTTCAACCGGACTTAAGGATATCGGGAAAACCCTGAAATTTAACAATAACAGGTGGCCAATTTGGCTCTCTGTCATTCGATTTTCACCGATTTACGCATAGAAAAGGACCTCAAATTGCCCTATTGTAGCCACCTATGACATTGACAAACCTAGCAAAACTTGCGATTGGACTTGCTCTATTTTCGACCGTTGCCAATGCGCCAGGTGGCGTGGCCGTAGAGCAACGCCAGGCGTTTATCGAGGCCTACGCCAAAGCTCGTAATGGCGATATCTCCGTGTTGCGCGACTATCAAGCGCAAATTTCCGATTATGTGCTGTGGCCTGACCTCATCTCCGCGGCGTATATCGGCGGCCTTACCCAAGTCGCTGCGCGCGATATCGAGGCACATCTTGAGCGCTACCCGGATACGTCGCTCAACCGCACATTGCGTCATCGCTATGCGAAGCGTCTGGCCGAGCGCGGCGCGACCGCCGACTATCTGCGGATTTACGACGCACATTATCGCGACTCAAGCGATGTGGTGCTCGACTGCTTCGCGGCCCATGCACGCCTCGATCAGGACAACACCACCGCGCATCGCAAACAAGCCCTCGATCTGTGGCTGGTTGGCAAGAGCCAGCCCAAAGACTGCGACGCGCTGTTTCATCGCCTGGACAAAGACGAGCTGCTAACGCCGCGACGCTATACCGAGCGCCTGCATCTCGCGCTGGGCGCGGGCGAAACCAAGCTGGCTGCCTATCTGGCCAAGAAAGCGCCGGCCGCAGAACGCGTCTGGATCTCGCGTTGGCAAACCATGCGCAGTGATCCCGCCAAAGCACTCGTGCGCATCGATCGCGTTCCCGCCCATGTATCACGCGACGCACTCTATAAGTACGGCGTTCAACGCGCGGCGCGCCAGGACCCCGCGCAGGCCTACGAGCTGCTGGTCAAAACCGCCGAGCGCGCCGAGATTGATCGGGCGATGTATCAGTCATTGCTCGATTACATCGCGCTGCGTGGCGCCCGCCAGGGTCTAATGGAAAGCGACCTGTGGGCCGGCAACCTCGACCAGACCTCCGACGAGCTCGCACGCTGGCGGGTACGGGCGGCACTGAGTGCCGGTGACTGGCAGCGCGTGCTGGCCAATATCGACGCCATGCGCGAGCCGCTGCAAAACGAATCGGCCTGGCGCTACTTTCGGGCGCGCGCGTTGGCCCGCCTGGGTGATGACGACGGAGCACAACAGCGTTTCGCCGAACTGGCCGAAGAGCGCAGTTACTACGGCTTTATGGCCGCCGACCGTCTTGAGACCAAATACAGTTTCGGCCACAAAACCATTCCGGACGATCCGCTACTGGCGGAAAAGCTGATGAATAACCCGGAGTTTGTGCGCGCGCGTGAGCTATTTTTCGTCAACCTGTTTGGTCAGGCGCGCAGCGAATGGGATCGCGCCGTGCGCAAACTCGAATTGCCGATGCGCCAGCAGGCCTCACTTCTGGCCGATCGCTGGGGCTGGCATTCGCAGGCTATACGCACGCTGGCCTACAGCGGCGGTCACGACGACTTGCTGCGCATGTACCCCACACCGTTCAAATCCGATTTTGATGCGAACGCAACGAAGGCCGACATTGCTCGCACCTGGGCTTACGGCGTCACGCGCTCGGAAAGCTTGTTTATGAGCGACGTCAAATCATCCGCCGGCGCGGTCGGTCTGATGCAGCTCATTCCAGGCACCGGCAAGGAAACCGCCCGCCGGGCACGCGTGCCCTATCGCGGTCTGCAAACTTTGCTCAATCCGCAAGCCAACATCCAATTGGGTGTGCACTATCTTGGCCAGGTCTACGAC
>CAYGSQ010000442.1:0-3553 GCA_964352435.1 uncultured Gammaproteobacteria bacterium
CTTGTCACCTTCCTGCGCCAACTGCGCAAGAATAACAATCGCGAGTGGTTCAACGACAATAAGCAACGCTACGAAGACCTGGTGCGTGAACCGGCGCTGGATTTCATCTCGGCGATGGGGCAACCCCTTGCGGACATCACGCCCTACTTCATCGCCGTGCCGAAAAAAATGGGTGGCTCATTGATGCGTCCGTATCGCGACACGCGCTTTGGCAAAGACAAGACGCCGTACAAAACCAACGTGGGCATTCAGTTTCGTTACGAGCACGGCAAAGATGTCCACGCGCCGGGATTCTATTTTCATATTGACCCGGATGAGATCTTCATCGGCGCGGGCATCTGGCACCCTGAGAGTAAAGCACTACGCGCGATTCGTGACCAGATTGTCGAAGACCCCAAAGGCTGGAAAGCCGCACGCGACAACCGCAGCTACAAGCGCCACTACGAGTTGGTCGGCGACGCGCTCAAGACCGCGCCGCGTGGCTTTGACAAAGAACACCCGCTGATCGATGACCTGCGGCGCAAGGACTTTATCGGCATCAAGACGCTCAAGCATAAGGAACTGCAGAGCAAGACGGTTGTGCGCGACGTCGCCAAGGTCTTTAAGGCGGCATCACCGATGATGGGTTTTTTGTGCAAAGCGGTTGGCGCGCGGTTTTAGCGCACGCAACGGCTAGTCCAGAGAAAGCCCGGGCAAACCATCAAGGCTTGCACGGTTCTTTAGCGTGCGATACGCGTTCCTGCACTATTCATGAACCATCGCAACGAGGGTGTCAGCGCATCGTCGCCATGATCTTGCGCAGCGTATCCGCGCCCGGATTAAGCGTTTCATAGTCCAGCGAATTGAGCGGTTTGTCGATGGTGCCCGCGACCTCATGCATGTCGCCCTGGCTTTCATCGATGTGCAACAAACCGGTGACGATTTCCCCACGCGCAACGTGCTCACGCACGTGCGAGAACGCACCCGCACGTGACGTTGGGTCAAACTCCTGATCAATTTTGCGCAGCACAATGCGCGATCCGTCGTGCAAATCAACGGGCATGGACTCGCCCTCTTCGTAGGCGGTACGGATACTCTCGCGCGGGGAGATAAAGTCGGCGCTCACCGCCTGATGATAAAACTCGCGCGTGTAACTGTAACTTTTGGTGCTGCCTTCATGATCATTAAACGTGACGCAGGGACTGATGACATCAACCAACGCAAAACCGCGATGACGAATGGCGCCCTTGATTAATGGCACCAGCTGCGTCTTGTCACCACTGAAACTGCGCGCTATATAAGTTGCGCCCATGGCCAGTGCGGCCAACACCGGGTCAATTGGAGGCTGCTGGTTGGCCTCACCTTTTTTGGCTTTGCTGCCCACGTCCGCAGACGCCGAGAACTGACCTTTCGTCAATCCGTACACGCCATTATTTTCAATGACGTAACACATATTGAGATTGCGCCGGATGACATGCGCGAACTGCCCCATGCCAATGGATAACGAATCGCCGTCGCCCGAAACGCCCAGGTAGGTTAACGAGGCGTTCGCGGCATTGGCACCGGTGGTAACCGACGGCATGCGGCCGTGAACGGAATTGAAACCATGGGAGGCCTGGACAAAATATGCCGGCGTTTTCGATGAGCAACCGATACCGGACATCTTGGCCAAACGATGCGGTTCAATATCCAGTTCAAAGACCGCTTGAATGAGGGCACGGGTAATCGAGTCGTGGCCGCACCCGGCGCACAAGGTTGACACGGTGCCTTCATAATCACGGGTCGACAGGCCCAGCGCATTGCGCGGCGCCTTGGGGTGCGCCACCTTGGGTTTGGCGATATAGCTCATGCCGTTGTCCTCATATCCGTACCCTGTGCGTGCACATGACTGCGTACCGCCTCCGTCACGCGACGCGCGTCCAGCGGCATACCGTCATAAAACAGCGTTGCAATCAGTTTAGTTTGTTCGATTTTGCCATCGAGAATCAGCAATGAACGAAGCTGCCCATCGCGATTTTGCTCAACGACATAAACTTGCTCATGCCGCGCGACAAACTCGGTTACCTCGACACCAAACGGGAATGCGCGCACGCGGCAATAGTTGAGGTTGATGTTGTCATCCGCTAACCGATCAAGCGCCTCCAGCACCGCACCTTCGCACCCGCCCACGGTCAATATCGCGCGCTTGTTGAATTCGCTCTCACGCAGGTCGGGCGTCGGCACCAGTTTGCGCGCGGTTTCCCACTTGACCAGCAAACGATCAATCACATCCTGATATTCAGCCGAGTCTTCTGTGTAACCACCGTAACGGTTGTGCCCTGAGCCCCGTGTGAAATAGGCACCCTTGGGATGTACGCCCGGTAAGGTTCGGGCCGCAATGCCGTCGCCGTCCTTGTCATCGTAACGATGGAAAACCGCCATCTCTTCGAGCTGCTCGGCGTCCAACACTTTGCCGCGATCCGGGACATAGCTATCGTCCCATTCGAACTCGGGGCACATCCAGTCATTCATACCGATGTCCAGATCGGACAGCACCATCACCGGCGTTTGCAGCCGCTCGGCCAGGTCAAAGGCTTTGGGCGCAAAGTAAAAACACTCTTCGGGGTTCGCCGGAAACAGTAGGACGTGTTTGGTGTCACCGTGGGACGCGTACGCCGCGCTGATAATGTCGCACTGCTGTGTACGCGTCGGCATACCGGTGGATGGCCCCGTGCGCTGCACGTCAAACAGGACCAGCGGCACCTCCGCGTAATAGGCCAGACCGATAAATTCGCCCATCAACGACAAACCCGGACCGCTGGTGGGCGTGAACGCGCGGGCGCCATTCCAGTTCGCACCGATCACCATACCGATGGCCGCGAGCTCGTCTTCTGCCTGCACAATGCAGAAATTCTTGCGGCCCGTCTCGGGGTCGATGCGCGTGCGATTGCAGAAGTTGTGGAAGGCATCCATGAGCGAGGTTGATGGCGTAATGGGGTACCACGCGCCGACTGTCGCACCGGCGTACACACAGCCAAGGCCAGCGGCGGTGTTGCCGTCAATCAATATGTGCCCCTTCGTCTTGTCCATTTTGGCGACGCGACGCGGCAGCGGGCACTGAAAATTATCGAGCGCATACTGACGCCCCAATTCAATGGCCTTAAGGTTCGAGTCGATCAATTTCGGCTTCTTGGCAAAGGTCTCACCAAGTAGCGTTTTGACTACGTCGAGATCAATATCCAGAAGCGCAGTCAGCACGCCGACGTAGGCAATGTTCTTCATCAGCACCCGCGCACGCGCGCCTTCAAAGGCTTCATTGCACATGCGTGCCAGAGGCACGCCGAGTACGTTGATGTCTTCACGATCCAGCAGCTTGGCGCGCGGCCAGGTCGCGTCGTAAATCAGCCAGCCGCCGGAGCGAATATCGGCCATGTCTTTTTGATAGGTCTGGGCATTCATCGCAACCATGACATCGACCTGGCTGGCGCGGGCGCGATGTCCCTCACCGGTCACCCGGTTTTCGTACCAGGTCGGCAGACCCGGAATGTTTGACGGGAAGTAGTATTTGCCAACGACCGGTCTCCGCATGCGTAAA
>CAYGSQ010000443.1:0-3540 GCA_964352435.1 uncultured Gammaproteobacteria bacterium
GATCATCGATCACTTTGGCTCCGGTGGCGCGCAGCGTCAGATGGTGGAGCTCGCGTGCGGGCTCACACGCCGCGGCCACGATGTACAGATGTTTGTCTATTACCCCGACCATCGCTTTTTTCGTGCGCGCATCGACGAACACAATATTCACGTGCATGAGCACCCCAAACGTGGGCGTCTTAGTCCGGGCCTCGTGCTGGCATTGCGACGTGTTATGCGCGAAGGGCAGTTTGATGTCGCCGTGTCCTATCTGAAAAGCACGAACATCTACGCGCAGTTTGCGAATTTTCTGGGTGGTGGCGTGCCGCTGGTCGTCTCGGAACGTACGAGTCGGCATGACGACGCGTCGGCCATCGCCGCACTGGGGCGTCGACTTTTGCACGGGCTGTGTGCACAGGTCGTCGCCAACAGTGCCACGCATGCGCAGTGGCTGAAGACCAAATGGTGGTTGCGTAACAAAGTGCGTTGTATTTACAACGGCGTAAACGTTGACGATTTTTCCGGCGAACCCAATATCCCGTCCAGCGCCGCCGATGTGCGTTTGCTTGGCATTGGGCGCATTGGTCCGGAAAAGAACGTACTGAATTTCGTGCGCGGATTGGGCGAGTTTGCCGATCGGCACGGCTACGTGCCGCACGTTAGCTGGGCCGGGGCGCGCGATGAGCGGCCGGCCGGCCGACGCTACTGCGAACAAATCGATGCGGCGCTGACGAGCATGCCCAAGGTGGCGGAACGTTGGCAGTGGCTGGGCGTTCAGTCCGACATACCGGCACTGTTGGCTGCCCGCCACGCGGTGGTGTTGCCGTCGTTTTATGAAGGTTTACCCAATGTCGTGTGCGAAGCATTGGCCGCGTCGCGTCCGGTTCTGTTGTCGAACGTATGCGACCACCCACTGCTGACCGGTGATCGCGCGCGCGGCATGTTGTTTGACCCGCATCAGCCCACAGATATTGCGGACGCGATTGAAGCGCTCGTAGACATGGATGCAGACGGCTGGCGCGGCTTGGCGCAAAACGCTGGCCAGTTTGCCCGTGAGCAACTGACCGTCACGCGCATGGTGGATGCTTATGAGTCGCTCTTTGCGGAGCTGACCGGTCTCCCGCTTGAAAGCCCGTCAACCGGCGAGTTGCACTAGCCGTGTGTGGCATCAGCGGCATCATTGGCGACCAGCCGGCGCAGCAGCTCAAGCCGGTCATAGCCCGGATGACGGACGCGCTCGTGCATCGGGGTCCGGATGCGGGCGGCGTGTTTGTTGAACACGGCGTTGCGCTGGGTCATCGGCGGCTGAGCATTATCGATCTGACCGACAGCGGCGCGCAGCCCATGACGCTTGGGCGCACAACGATTGTTTATAACGGCGAGTGCTACAACTTTCGCGAACTGCGCGATGAGCTGACGGGACTGGGGCGATCGTTCCGCGGGCACAGTGACACAGAGGTGGTCCTGCAGGCCTACGAGCAGTGGGGCCTCGATGGTCTCGACCGGTTGGAAGGTATTTTTGGCTTTGCGCTGTGGGATGGCGCGCGGCGACGTGCGGTACTCATGCGCGATCGTCTTGGGATCAAACCGCTGTTCTATCGCTGGCAGGGTGGCACGCTGACATTCGGATCCGAGATCAAGGCGATTCTGGCGAGCGGTGACGTCGATCGTGACATTGACGATCAGGCGCTGATGGAATACCTGTGGTACGGCAATGCGTTTGAGGACCGCACCATCTTTCGTGATGTGCGGGCCGTCACGCCGGGCCACCGCATCATCATCGAGGACGGGCAGTTTAGTGATGCCCCGTGGTGGCAGGTTGAAGACTGGCTCGCGGTGCCCGCGCAAGCGAACACCCTGGCGGATGCTACGGCGAAAGTGCGCGAGGCGCTGGACGCCGCCGTTGAACGGCAGTTGGTCAGTGACGTGCCGGTGTGCGTGTTTCTTAGCGGTGGTATCGATTCGTCAGCGATCGCGGCAGCGGCGGTGGCGCGCGGTGCGTCGGACCTGAGCAGTTATGCGGTGGGTTTCGATTTTGCCGGTGGCGTCAACGAGCTGCCAAAAGCACGTCAGGTGGCCGAGCATCTGGGACTCAATCATCGCGAGCTGCAGGTGCGCGGACGCGATTTGGAAACGGTCATTCAGGATCTGGTTACCGCACACGATGAACCTTTTGGCGACGCCGCCAACATTCCGCTGTATCTGCTGGCCAAAGAGCTGCGTGGCTCGGTAAAAGTGGCGCTGCAGGGCGATGGCGGCGATGAGATGTTTGCCGGTTACCGGCGCTACCAGTTGCTCGACAACGTCAACAAGTGGCGCTATTGGCCACACGCGATCGAACCTGTGCTTCGGTCGTTGCCGGGTCACTACGGCCGTCGTCTCGCCCGTTTGGGTGCTTCCGTCGGATGCGCGGACCCGGCGCTGCGTATGGCGTTGTTGCTGACCACCGAGACACTCGATGCGGTGCCAACCAGCGTATTGACGTCCGACGCACGCACGCATCTGGAAACCAGCACGGATCCCTTCGCGGCCTACCGCCGTTGCGCGGAGCGCTTTGCCGGCGCAGACCCGGTTCAAAAGATGCTGCTGACGGATATGACCCTGCAGCTGCCGTCGCAATTTTTGGCCAAGGTGGATCGCGCGACGATGGCGCAGGGGCTCGAGGCCCGCGTGCCGCTTCTGGATGAAAAAGTGGGTTCGCTGGCTGTCGGTTTGCCCACGGCCTACAAGATTGCCGCGGGGCAACGGAAGATTGCCCTGCGCGACGCCAGCCGGCAGCGACTCCCGGCAGCCATTCTGGACGGGCCCAAAACCGGCTTCGGCGTGCCCTACGGCGGCTGGATTGGCGGGGCGCTGCATGATTTCGCTCGCGACGCGATTCTGGATCAGGGCTTCGTGCAGCGCCTGGCGAAGGACCGGCCTACGCTTGTCAGCATGCTGGATGCGCATCGGCAGGGCCGGGGCGCACACGGGTTTACGCTGTGGAAACTGCTCAATCTGGCACTTTGGTCGCGCACCTACCTGGGGGCGACGTGAGTGCCAAGGGCCCAAATTTATTGACAATCGCGGGCAAGTCGCTAGCCTCGCGGGCGGGAGCTTCCCGCCGCGACGGCTCGGCTGCCGCATCCTGGTAAAAAAGTAGTTCGCGCGGGTCGCGGACGGAGAACACGGTAAATGAAAAACGAGTACCTGGAGCTGATGCTCTGCCCGGCCTGTCAGTCCGAGGCGCTGCACATTGAAGCGCTCGATACCGAAGGTCGAATCAAGGAAGGCGCCATCCATTGCGGTGGTTGCTCGGCCGTGTACCCGATTCGCAATTACATCCCGCGTTTCTCCGAGTCCACGCCTTACGCCGATTCGTTCGGTCCGCAGTGGAAAGAATTTGCCCGTTCACAAATCGATGACGAGCGCACCAAAGAGTCGGCGCTACGTTTTGATTCTGAGGTGGGCTGGCAAGCGGCCGATCTCGAAGGCAAGACGGCGGTGGAGTTTGGCTCCGGTGCCGGTCGCTTTGTGGATGTCATCTCGAGGCGCGGTGCCAAACTCATGGTGGGCCTTGAT
>CAYGSQ010000444.1:0-3537 GCA_964352435.1 uncultured Gammaproteobacteria bacterium
CTCCGAATTGCCGCACGGCAAGCGCGCGACGCGCGCCACGATTATCTCCGGGTTTGTCATCGGCACGGCTGCTTTCGGTTTGCTGCCGATTCCCGTCAGCGCCATCATCGGCGTGGGCCTGCTCATCCTGACCAACACCCTGAGTTGGCGCAACGCGCTCAGCGCGCTCAGCGTGTCGGTCATCATGATTATTGTGACCAGTCTGGCACTGAGCCACGCGCTCATCCGCACGGGTGGGGCGGAATACATAGCCCAGGTGTTTGTTGCGTCGACGCAGACGCTGCCCACTCCGTTTATTTTGAGCGGCCTGATGTTGGTCATGGCGATTCTGACCAACGTGGTGTCGAATGCCGCGGCGGCCGGTATCGGGACACCCATCGCGCTGAGTGTGGCAAACCAGATTGGCGCGCCCGCCGAACCATTTTTTCTGGCCGTATTGTTCGGCGCCAACATGAGCTTTGCGACGCCGATGGGCTACCAGACCAACCTGTTGGTCATGAGCGCTGGCGGCTACAAGTTTGGCGACTTTTTGCGCATCGGAATTCCGCTTACCATCATCATGTGGCTGTGTTTTTCGTTCATGTTGCCATTCATGTATGACTTGTAGCGCCGTGCCCCGTCGCGCGCCGCTACCCAAAATTTTGACGCGACCTGCCCGTGGAGAACACACTATGCGACATACCGCATATATTGCTTTTGTAGCGCTGGCGCTCAGTGCGTGCAGTGGTGAAACGGATGCGCCTGCACCGCCGCCAACCTCGGCTGAAATTGCCGAAACCCTGATGACCGATACCGAGCAAACCGAATCCCAAAAGGCACGCGCATTTTTTGACGAAGTGTTTATGAATTCGGTGATGCGCAATCCGATGTTTCAGGACTATCTGGGCATCAAAAAGGATCAGGATAAATGGCCGGACATCACCGAGGAGCGGGCGGCCGAAGACCAGCGTCTGATCATCGCGGAACTGTCGCGTCTGCAGTCTGAAATCGATTTCGACAAGCTCGACGATGCGACCAGGCTGAGCTATCGCCTGTGGGAGCGCAATGCGACCGAGCAAATCGAGGATTATCGGTGGCGTTACCACAACTACCCGGTCAATCAGATGTACGGTATGCAGTCCGGTGCGCCGACGCATCTGATCAATTTGCATCGCGTATCACAGGTGAAAGATGCCGAAAATTATGTCGCGCGCCTGAACGGTCTGGGACCGTTCTTCGATCAGCTCATCACCAACCTGAAAAAACGCGAAGAGCTGGGCATCGTCGCGCCAAAATTTGTTTATCCCTACGTGTTGAATGGCAGCGCCAAAGTGATCACCGGTGCGCCGTTTGATGGCGGCAAAGACAGCGCACTGTGGGCGGACTATCAACGCAAGGTCGAAGGTCTCGAGATTGAACCGTCGCGGCGCGACGCTTTGCTTGCCAGCGGCCGTGAAGCGCTGCTGAGCACGGTCAAACCGGCGTACGAACGCCTCATCGCGTACATCGAAGGTCTGGCATCGCGTGCCGGCACGGACGACGGTGTCTGGAAGTGGCCGGATGGTGCAGAGTTTTACGCGAATGCACTGCAACGCACGACGACGACGGACATGACGCCGTCACAGATTCACGATCTGGGCCTGAGCGAAGTGGCGCGCATTCACGGTGAAATGCGCGACATCATGCAGCAGGTTGGGTTTGAGGGGTCGCTGCAGGATTTCTTCAAGTTTATGCGTGAAGACAAGCAGTTCTACTTTGACGAGACGCCGGAGGGCAAACAGGCCTACCTGCAACAAGCCACCGCGTTGATTGACACAATGCGCGACAACCTCGACAAGATGTTTATCGTCAAGCCCAAGGCGGCGCTTGAGGTTAAAGCGGTCGAGGCCTATCGCGAAGCATCAGCCGGCAAAGCGTTTTACAACCGTCCCACACCCGATGGGTCACGGCCAGGCACCTATTACGCCAATCTCTATCGCATGAGCGACATGCCCACCTATCAAATGGAAGCATTGGCGTATCACGAGGGCATTCCCGGCCACCATATGCAGATCGCCATTGCGCTGGAGCTTGAGAACGTTCCGCAGTTTCGTAAATGGAACGGGGTTACGGCGTATACCGAAGGGTGGGGCCTGTACTCCGAATTACTGCCCAAAGAGTTTGGTTTCTACGCCGATCCGTACTCCGATTTCGGCCGTTTGGCGATGGAGTTGTGGCGCGCCTGCCGTCTGGTTGTGGACACCGGCATGCACGACAAGCGTTGGACGCGCGAGGAGGCCATCGACTATCTGGCGACCAATTCTCCGAATCCGCAGGGTGATGTCGTGAAAGCCATCGAGCGCTACGTTGTGATGCCCTCGCAAGCGACGGCCTACAAGATTGGCATGATCAAGATCGTGGAGCTGCGGGCGAAAGCGCAGCAGAGCCTGGGCGATCGTTTTGATCTGCGCGAATTCCACGACGTGATCCTCAAAAATGGTCCGGTGCCGTTGGCGGTACTCGAAGAGCTGGTCGACGACTACATAACGCAGACCAAGGGTTGACCGGGCGTTAGCAACGCGTTACAACAAGCTCATGAACGCAAGCACGCACACCCTGTTCGCTCTCGCCCACCGTCGTTGGTGGTGGCGATCCGGGTTTGATGGGTAGCCAGGTTCTGCGCTAATTGTTTTCGAATTTTTTGAAAACCCATCTTCGCCTTAACGAAGATGGGTTTTTTTATGGGTTTTGACAGGAGATCGACGCCGTGCAAATGACCGCACCGTTTGACATCGCTGCAGATCTGGATACGCCGGTATCGGCTTTCCTGAAGCTGCGCGAATTCAATCCGCTGTTTTTGCTTGAGAGTGTGACCGGCGGTCAGCACATCGGGCGCTATTCGTTTATTGGTTTTGGTGACGGGTTGCAGGTGCGACTCGATGCCGACGGCTTGCGCATCGGCGACCAGATGTTGCCGCGTCCCACCAGCCAAAAAGCACTGATGGATGCACTGCGCGGTGCGCTGGCCAAGGCACCGGTGCTGGGTCCCGACGACGTGTCACTGCCGTTTCGCGGCGGACTTGTGGGCGCGGCCAGCTACGACGTCGTGCGCTACTTTGAAGACCTGCCGCAGGACAACGCGCTGCTCGATGGTCTGCCCGACATGGCCTACGTTGCGCCGGAGTCGGTGCTGGTGTTTGACCATCTCACGCGTCGCGCAGGCGTACTGCACGGTGGCAGCGAGGTGGCGGCGCGCGCGCTGCGCAACAACGTCGCCGCGGCGCTGCGCGGACCGCTACCACCGTCTCCCGGCCCCGCGCACATCGGACCGGCACAGGCCAGTGTCACGCGCGAGGATTTTCTCGCCAATGTAGTCAACACGCAGGAGCAGATTGCGGCCGGTAACGTTTACCAGCTGGTGTTGTCCATTTGCTTTAGCGGGGAATGCGACGCGTCGCCTTTTGAGGTCTACCGGGCGCTGCGTCTGCTCAATCCGTCGCCCTACATGTACTTCATGCAGCTTGATGATATCCATGTGGTGGGGTCGTCGCCCGAAGCGCTGGTCAAGTTGAACGACGG
>CAYGSQ010000445.1:0-743 GCA_964352435.1 uncultured Gammaproteobacteria bacterium
GTCCAACCCAACCTCGCGGGCCGAGTGCACGGCCGAGCAGGCCTACGAGTACAGCGACCGACGGGCGCTGTTCGCCAGCGGTAGCCCGTTCAACGCGGTGACGATGGACGGCCAGGAGTTTCGCCCAGGCCAGGGCAACAACGTCTACATTTTTCCAGGTGTCGGCCTGGGCGCGTTGTACAGCGGCGCGACCACCATTCCCGACCGTTTGTTCACGACGGCCGCTCGTGCCCTGGCAGCACAAATTACCGACGACGATTTGGCGGTCGGATCGCTGTATCCACCGCTCGACAATATTCGCGAGGTGAGCGCACAGGTTGCCACGGCCGTTGCGCAGCAGGTGTACATCGACACCGACCGCGATGTGCCCGACGATCTCGCCCGCCGCTTGCGGAGCATGATGTTTGACCCAACGTACTGACACGCTGCTCAGCGTCGACGATGCCGTTGCGCTGATTGCCCGTCACTGTGCGCCGCTCGCCACGACCGACGTCCCGGTTGCGGCCGCGCACGGTCGCGTGCTGCGCACGCAGGTGCTGGCCGAACGTGACCAGCCCCCGTTCGATCGGGCCACGATGGACGGCATTGCATTGGCCAGCGATGATGCGGCCGCGCGGCTGCAGGTTACGGCGATTGGGGCCGCAGGGGCGCTGCCGGTGGCCTATCAGGGTGCCGGCAGCTGCGTCGAGATCATGACCGGCGCGGTGGTGCCCGCGGGGACCGACTGCGTGGTGCCCGTTGAG
>CAYGSQ010000445.1:753-3528 GCA_964352435.1 uncultured Gammaproteobacteria bacterium
CGCGCGACGGCGATCACGTGACGCTGGATGCCCAGGCGGTGCGCGAGGCCGGGCGCTTCGTCCACCGACAAGGCAGTGATCATGCGAAAAATACGGTCTTGCTGGAACCGGGCGCGGTAATCAATGCGACCCACGTCGCCGTGCTGGTGTCGGCCGGTCTCGAGCAGGTGACGGTCACGCGCGCACCGCGTATCACGGTGATCGCGACGGGCGATGAACTGGTCGATGCGGGGGCACCGATTGCCGCGCATCAGATTCGCCGCTCCAATGACTACGCTGCAGCGGCACTGCTTCAGCGTTACGGCTACACGGACGTCACCCGGGCCCACGTTTTGGACGATCGCGCCGCTGTGGCACGAACGCTCGAGGCGGCACTGGCGACGCGCGATGTTATTGTATTGTCCGGTGGTGTGTCGAAAGGCCGCTACGATTTTGTGGGCGACGTACTGGCCGAGCTAAACGTGACGAAACAGTTTCATAGAATTGCGCAGCGGCCGGGTAAACCCATGTGGTTTGGCACGGGGCCGGACGGTCAGCTGGTGTTCGCATTGCCGGGCAACCCGGTGTCCGCGCTGGTTTGTCTGCGGCGCTACGTGATTGACGCGCTCGGTAAACTTGATGCACGGGCCAGGGATCGTTCTGCGCAGTTCGCGGTCCTACAGGATATGGTGCAATTCACCCCCAATCTGACCTGGTTTGCGGCCGCCTCGCTGATGCCGGTGCAGCGCGATGCCACGCGGCGTGTGGCGGTGCGTACGACGAATACCTCCGGGGACTTTAGCGCGCTGGCCCACACAGACGGATTTGTCGAGTTGCCACGCGGTCGCGACGTGTATGAGCAGGGCTACGTCGCCAGGTGGTTCGCGTGGTGAACGAGGTGCGCGCAACCACCAACGATGCGCTGGGCCGCCCGGTGCGCGATCTGCGACTGTCGGTCATTGATCGCTGCAATTTCCGTTGTCCGTACTGCATGCCCGAAGACGTCTACGACGAAAAGTACGCATTTTTTTCGCGCGCCCAGCGACTGAGCGACGAGGAAACCGTGCGCCTGGTCGCGGCCTTTGCAAGGCTGGGTGTCAACAAGCTGCGCCTGACCGGCGGCGAGCCGTTGCTGCGTAAAGACCTGCCGTCTCTGCTCGGCAAATTGCTC
The DNA here is from genome assembly GCA_964352435.1 of uncultured Gammaproteobacteria bacterium. Taxonomy (GTDB): domain Bacteria; phylum Pseudomonadota; class Gammaproteobacteria; order Steroidobacterales; family JBCCMA01; genus JBCCMA01. Next base: position 1,904 of record CAYGSQ010000445.1, read on the forward strand.
AAGGTGCCCGGTATCGACGATGTCGCCATGTCCACCAATGGCGTGTTGCTGCCGCGTCATGCCGTAGCACTGCGCGAGGCAGGCTTGCAGCGGATTACCGTCAGTGTCGACAGCACCGATCCCGCATCTTTCTTAACCATGTCCGGCGGCAAGGGTTCGCTTCAGGCAGTGCTTGAGGGCATCGACGCCGCGCGCGCCGCCGGCTTCGAAACCATCAAGATCAACGCCGTCGTCGAGCGTGGTCGCAATGATGATCAGATTTTGCCGTTAGCCCGCACGTTTCGCGAAGCGGGCTGTACGCTGCGCTTTATCGAATACATGGACGTGGGTACGCGCAACGGCTGGCGTTTGGAAGATGTGGTTACATCGCGTGAAATTCGCGAGAAAATTCACGCTCGCTGGCCACTTGAGGCGGTCGGCTCGGGCTATCGCGGCGAAGTGGCGACGCGCTATCGCTATGTGGACGGTGGCGGCGAAGTGGGCTTTATCAGTTCCATTAGTCAGCCGTTTTGTGCCGACTGCACGCGTGCTCGTCTGTCGGCAGACGGCAAGCTCTACACCTGTCTGTTCGCGCGCGACGGCAAAGATTTGAAAACACCGCTGCGCGCCGGTGCCAGCGACGACGAATTGACGGCATTGATTGGCCGGCTGTGGCAAGGGCGCGATGATCGTTATAGCGAACTGCGCGCCAGTGACAAAAAACAGGACAAAATCGAGATGTTTCAAATTGGTGGATAAAGACACTCCCACGCTCAGTCACGTGGACGATGATGGCGCCCCGCGGATGGTCGATGTGAGTGCCAAGACGACGACGCGCCGCACAGCGCGTGCGCAGGCCTGCGTGGTGTTGCCAGCAGACGTGGCGGCCAGTTTTTCCGGCGGTGACCTGACGACCAAAAAGGGGCCCGTCGTGCACACGGCCATCATCGCAGGCACGATGGCGGTCAAGAAAACCGCGGAGCTCATACCGTTCTGCCATCCGCTGGCAATCGAGCGCTGCGATTTCGAAACCGCGCTGGATGGTCAGGTGCTGCGCATCGAATGCATGGTCGCGATCAGCGGCAAGACGGGCGTTGAAATGGAAGCGCTGACCGGGGCGAGTGTCGCGGCTCTCACCGTCTACGACATGCTCAAGGCGCTAAGCCACGACCTGGTGATCACGGATGTGCAGCTGCTGACCAAGTCAGGCGGCAAGTCCGACATCGCGCGGCAGGCAGCACGGTGAGCGCGCTTTACGGACTTGTTCTTGCGGGCGGGCGCAGCCGGCGGATGGGCCACGACAAGGCTGCGCTAGAGCTTAATGGTCGCAGCGCGCTGGCGCACGCGGTCGAGTTGCTCAAGCCGCGCTGCGCGCGCGTGTTTGTTTCAGTGCGCGCGCGTGACGACGATCCAGTGCGCGCACCGTTTGAACAAATTGCCGATGCGTTTGGCGGTGTCGGGCCGGCGGACGGCATTGCGTCTGCGCTGCGTTTTGCGCCGGACCAACCGTGGCTGGTAATCGCCTGTGATTTGCCGCGACTCGACGCCGCAACGCTGGATACCTTGATCGCGCAGCGTGACCCTCAAGCGGATGCCACGGCCTATGCGAGCACGCACGACGGATTGCCGGAACCACTGTGTTCGAT
>CAYGSQ010000446.1:0-3527 GCA_964352435.1 uncultured Gammaproteobacteria bacterium
GAACATTCGCGATATCGAACGGCTTGGACGACGAAAATGGCAGCAAGAATCTGGGTACAATCGGCGCAGTCTCGTTGAGACAGCGATGTTCAGATTCAAAAACCAATTCGGCAAAAAAATGCGAAGCAGAACCATGCAAACTCAGATCACGGATGCGAAGATCGCCTGCTCAGTCTTGAACACGATGACCAGGCTCGGAATGCCTGACGGTCATTGCATGGCCTAGATTTTTGAGACGGCAACTCGTTTGCCTCCAAAATGAGCCATGCAAGAAGACCCAATTGTGGCCCTGCAAGCTTGCCAAATGGTAGTCGGCTCAAAGCAGTGGCGAGCCCCGATCAAGACGCCACTTCGAATCAAGACGGAACCACCAGATTCAAAACCGCCAACAGCGTCTGATCGCGCTCGATCACCTTCAGAACCGGAAATCTGCCACTTCCGATTTTTCGTTTTATCGGCCGCGGCGCATTGTAGGGTGCCGTCTTCTGAATGTGCTCATTCCAGTCCTCTGAAAAATTGGCCTGACTGGTCAGAAGATTTTTCCCATCGACATGGGCCTTAAAATGAACATGGATGGGTACGCCGTAATAATACCCAGGATAGATCGTGTTAAATTCCGCAATTCCATCCGCATCTGTTCGCAGTGCTCCCCGGCAAAAACGCTCTTCCGTATCTGGCTCTAAATGACCAAACAATATGACGCGAAAAATTGGCGGTATTTTGTCGGGGTCTGTGCTGTAACCGGAATAGTGCCCTAGAGCATCACACGACCAAATATCGACAACACCATTTGGTATCGGCTGGCACATTTCGTCAACCAAACGCATGGCTACGATCAAAGGCTGGCCCTCTTTTCCTCCAGAGATATCTTTGCCCGCAGCCGGTGTGCAAGTGAAGTAGGGTCCCTCATAGCTGTCTTTCGTCATCACGCAGGAATCTGTGCCAAAGTCTTCTGGCGCAGACAGCCGAGTCGCAATGTTGGAGGTCGGTACATCCGTATTCGTACACGTTTGCTTGCCTCTGCCTCTGCGGCCGGTTACGCCACGATTCGGGCCAATGCCATCCGCTTTCGGTTTGTTGGCACAGCCCGACGCACTCACTAGCCCGGCGGCCGCGACGGCCAGGTATTTTCGTCTGGTAAATTTCATGCTTAGCTATCCTTGGGCAAACCCTGCCTCGACGGCAATCGGTCTATCACCCGTGAAGTGTAACTGCGGGAAGCCAGATTTAAACCCTGCTTTTGCGGAACAGTCTGTTCGAAAGTGTACTGTTAAAGACCTGCCCGGGACAGCGCAATTTCGGGTTGCTCGCTGGCCGCCACGCGTTCTACATGACCCAGCGCCTTGTCGATAGCCGCTTCAAGTTCCCCAACTGAGACAAGAGTGCTTCAGCGGTTTCCAGGTGACGCTTCGCCAAGCCTACTGACTGATTGAGCGCATAGTCGGCCAACGATAAAACGTGGAGACACGCTTTGATGCCTTACCGTGCTACGTCATTCCGGTTACACTGACGCCCTGGTTCGCCCGCGACCGTCGCCACCATAACGACTCGAACTTGCAACCCCGATGTGAGAGCGCTTGCGTTCACATCTCAAACCAACTGATGAGTGCACCTGATGCAACGACAAATCCCGTTAGCCATTGCCAGCGCCATATTCCTGTCACTGCCCGGGGCGCATGCGCAGAACGCCTTTGATATCGAAGCGGTCAAGTCACAATATTCTGTGCGCGACTATGTCCATACGCCGTTGCCCGAGCGCGGCTACAATTACTACAAAATCGCAGACAATGCGTGGTTCGTGCATGATGACTTTGAAAACATGGTGTTCTTTGTCACCGATGTTGGCGTGGTGGTTTACGATCCAAAGCCGGACGTGTCCCCTTTCGTTCTGGAAGTCATTCCTGAGATAACCAATAAGCCGATATCCCACGTGATTTACTCCCATCACCACCGTGATCACAGTCAGGGAGCGTATCTGTTCCCCGCAAGCGCTGAGCTGATTGCACATCAAAAGACGGCGGATCTGATGGCCATTGCAAACGATCCGAAACGGCCCGCCCCGGACGCCACCTGGGAAGACAGCTACGTGCTGGAAACCGGTGGACTGCGCCTGGAAATGCGCGATCTGGGACGCAATTGGCATTCGCAGCAAGACATTGTTACCTATGCGCCCGAGCAGAAAATCCTTTTTGCAACAGACATGTTCCATCCTGATGCCGCACCCTGGATCCATTGGGGTGAATCGTCAGACCCAATGTTTGCTTACGGCCTGCCCGGTATGTTGCTGGATGAATATGATTTCGAGTTCGTGGTACCTGGTCATGAACGAATTGTGGGCACTCGTCAACACATGGAAACCTACAAAGCACTCATCGAAGACATGCAAAAGATCATGCTCGATGTCGTGCAATCACCCGCTTTTAAAGCGGCTGCCATGGAGAGCGAGGGGCGCTACACAGAATCGGCACAACACTTCAAGTACAAGGATTCGATAACCACAGCCGCGCGTTGGTGCGCCACCGACTGGGCGCGCAACTGGGCTGGCAAGGTGCGCAACGTCACGCTGAACGCAGAAGAAAACTGCCAGACGATGTTTATGCATTTAGTCATTCTCGATCCGTAAACACTGTGCATGACTTACAACGGCCACCACATGGTGCCTTCTATGAAAAATATGGACGGTAGTTCGAACACCCGCGTGCTGTATCTGCCTCATGGCGGCGGCCCAATGCCGCTGCTGGGCGACCCCGGTCATGCAAGCATGGTTGAATTCTTGAGGGACTTCGGCGCGCTTGGCAGGAAACCGTCAGCTGTCTTGCTTATCAGCGCCCATTGGGAAGCACCGCAACCCACCATTATCTCGAACGCCAATCCGGGCCTCTACTACGACTATTCGGGATTCCCGCCAGCAGCGTATGACCTTGACTACCCGGCGCCGGGCGAACCCGAACTGGCTCAGCAAGTCCACCGCTTTCTGAGCGACGCCGCGCTGAACCCGGCGATGGAGAGTGAGCGCGGGTTTGATCACGGCGTTTTTGTTCCACTCATTTTGATGTATCCGAAGGCCGACATTCCGATTGTGCAAATGTCACTCGTTCGTGGACTCGACCCGCAACGCCACATTGACATTGGCCGTGCACTCTCATCGCTTGACTGGGAGGGTTTGTTGATCGTTGGCTCGGGTATGTCATTTCACAACCAGCGGGCCATGATGTCTCCGGACGCTACAATGCACGCCAAGGGTGAACAGTTTCACGAATGGCTGCACGAAACCTGTGCTCGACCCGGTCTGACAGAGGGCGAGCGCATTGCACGGCTGGTCCACTGGGAAACCGCTCCCTACGGGCGGTTTTGCCACCCGCGCGAAGAACATTTGATGCCACTTCATGTATGCTGCGGAGCGGCCGCGGCAATAGCCCCATATGCACAAGTTGTCTATCACGACAACATCATGAAAACGAAAGTGTCCGGTTTGCTGTGGCAATAGCGTTATCGCGAACCACGCTGGATCACGGAATGGGAGAGAC
>CAYGSQ010000447.1:0-3510 GCA_964352435.1 uncultured Gammaproteobacteria bacterium
CAAACTGGACGATAGCAATATCGAATTACGCGTCGGCGGCAAGCCTGTCGACGATATTTCCTCCAATCACGCCGTATGGGTGATTGGCATCGACTTCGGACCAGAGGCGCCCGCAATTTGCACTGTCTACAAGCAGCCAACCGCTCTTGGCAACGAAACGATGGCGCGCCACGAAGAGATATTCGACATTACTCTAAAAGCCGCCGGCCAAGACGCACTTAACAGCAAGGCTGTCTATTACGTTGACAGCGGTTTTTACGCGCAAGCGGCCTATCTGGCACTGGACTGGCTGTACTCCTATACATCGAAAAGCGGCCTGAAAGTTCTGGGCCTGTCAAAAATTCGGGCAGGGGAACGCGACGGTGTTGCCGTGCTGTGCGTGCACGACGAGGTCGGCTACCGCAAATCGTTTGCGCGTTTTTTCAAGAACCTGATGCTCAATTCCGATTTCGGTCACGACAAGGATCGGTACGCCTATCGGGAAGGCTGGAAAACCACATTAGCGGATCGCCCTGCCGGGTTCGATATCGCAACGGCGCTTATCGATGAAGATGGCGACACGGTAATCCGCACCCGTTCCCTCTCGATATTCCAACTCGATCCCGCTTCGGTCCATCTGTCAGACACGCACAATTTGGAATTCTCGACACCATCAGGCTATTTAATTAACGCGCTGGTTAAGACCTGGGAAAACGGCGACCTGCAATCCGATATCGCACTGTCCCAGTGGGACGGCAGCTGGCAAGTCGAAGGCGTATTCAAAGGCCAAGAGATCAACACAACGCTTGCCAACAGCAGACCCTTGCTCACGGCTCAGGGCAAGGCACGTTTTTACGCAGACCTGATCGCGAGTGATTCGAAAGACGAGGCCAGCTACCCGGTATGGTCTGCAAGTATTGACCCATCGACCTTAATGAAAACCAATGTGAAGATTGACGAACGCCGCAAAGGCGCGAATACGATGACCGCAACAACCGGCTCAATAGTTGTGCGTCAAACAATCGACGACGACGGCAAAGCCAGCCGTGCGACCATTGCGGTAGGGCCCGCAGAAATGGTCTTTGAGAGAGTATTTTAAGCAGGCTAGCGGCCGCCCATTAGTTTATACGGTCCGCCCCGCTCAAGAGCCGCCTGATACGCCGGCCGGGCGCGCGCGCTTTCCAGAAAGCCATGCAGATGCGGATAGTCCACCGCCAAATCTGAATGCACCTCGGCCGCCTCAACTGCAAAACTAAGCTGAATGTCCGCGGCGGTCAGTTGATCGCCGCAAAACCACGTCGACCCGACCAGCGACGATTCCATAAAATCGAGATTTCGTTTGAGATTTGGATCGAGGTAGCCGGCGCGCACTTTGGCCACAATGCCTCTGGCAATAGGCCTCACGAAAAACGGCGCCGGTGCCGATTCGATGCGGCCCATAATAAGAGACATGATCATCAGCGGCATGAACGTGCCTTCGGCGTAGTGCATCCAGTACGTGTACGCGAGCCGCTGCGGCGTGCCAGGTGCCGGCAAAAGTCGCCCATCATCAAACTTGCCGACCAGATATTCAATAATCGCTCCGGATTCCGCGACCGTGACGTCACCGTCGGTGATCACCGGGGACTTGCCAAGCGGATGAATGTCCAGCAGCTCAGGCGGTGCCAGACTGGTGGTGGCATCGCGCGCGTAGCGTTTGATCTCGTAGTCGACACCCAGCTCTTCGAGCAACCAAAGGATGCGCTGGGAGCGTGAATTTTCCAGATGATGAAGCGTGATCACAATTGAGCGCCTGTTATGAAGGGCACTCAGAGCATACACGGACTTGGTGCCGCATCAATTTGCGGAATAGCCCTCGACGGTTTCCCAGGCCAATGCCTGCAGAGCTGCCGCGACATCAGTAGCTAAACCGGCATCGTAATCGAGCCCCGCGGGCGAACGCTCAAACAGCGCCGCATAGAACACGCAGGCGGCGAGATAGGTTCCCGCACGTGTGGGATGACGCATATCTGCGTGACGAAGCGCAACGTCTGGATGACGCTGCGTAGCTGCGGCAAATGCCAAGCCCACTGGTACCACCTGCGCCCCGATCTGCTGACCAACCAAGTCGTATTGCTGGGCGATCACGGAGGTCATTTGAGGCCGATCTTCATACGCCCAGGTCATAAACAGGGCCGTTCTGGCGCCGGCCGCGCGGATCTTTTTATCGTGCGCAATGACGGCTTGACGAAAGCCGTCGCGTTGTTGCTCGTCGTAGGCTTCCAGACTGTGACCTTGCAACACGACGACATCCCAGGGCTCGGATGCCAGCATGGCGTCGAGCCCTGCATGCTCGACCAGCCGACCGCCGGAAATGGTCTTGATGCGGATCCGCGGTTTGCGGCCAAGCTCCAAATCCTGCGCCGCCATCAGGCGGCGCAGGTGATTGTGCAGGCTATCGTTGTAGTAGGTGAAACTATTGCCAACAAAAAGCACGCGGGCGGGCAACGCACTGCGCGCCTCATGGGCCACCGGTGAAGCCGTGCAGCCAGGCAACCACCCGAGAACGGTCAACGCACACAGCGTCGCCGCAAACGCGCGCCTCATCGAAGACCCGCTTGCCGTCGCCGCCTAGCCGCCGAAGTCAAAAGTCGCCGTCAGGTTGTAAGAACGCCCCAAGTCAGAGTGCTGGTCCGCAAAATAGCCGAAAGAATCATCGGCCAGTGGCGCACGCTCGTCGAACAAATTGTTGACACCAAAGCGAATGCGCGTGGAGCGTCCATTGGCCGTTTCGAAGCGATAGTTAAGTGCGCCATTGAACGTCGTCATCGACGGAATAACGTACTGCGTTCCGTCTGCAAGCGTAAGTGATGTTTGTACAAAATCACCGATGCGCACACCGGTCAAAGACGCGCTCCATTGATCTTTACGCCAGCCCAGACGCAGGGTTTGTTTCTCTTCCGGGTTGCCATTCTGGCGCACCAGATCCGCAAAACCTTCGATCGGAATATTGGCCGGCAACAGCCCTGAATCCTGTGCCGCCAACAAGCGCGCAGCGTCCCCGCCGGCCGCCTGCTCGTATTTGTCGAGGAACGCAGCGACCAGCCGCACATCAAAATTACCAATGTTGGTGTCTACATTGTAATAGATACCAATGTCGTGCCCCCGAACCGTACGCGTATCGAAGTTGGCATACGCATCATCAATTCGCTGCACTTCGCCCGCCGGGCACAAACCCGCGTCCAAATAAAGTTGCGCAATGGCCGCGTCGATATCCGTGTCGCGAATGACCGCGGGATTGCCGACGAACGCCGCGCAATTTCCGGTACCCGCTTCCAGGCGTTCGATCAGATCAAGAATAATGTGGTTTTCTTCGCCAAACAGACCAATCGTGTCCTCTTTCTCGATCGACCAGAAATCCAGCGTCAGACTCAAACCCTCGAGCGGCTCGTAGACGAAACCAATCGAGGTATTGGTCGACTGCTCCGGGCGCAATGACCGGCTGCCTTGCGCGGTGCGCTGAACGCCGTAACGGCAGTCAAGTACATCTTC
>CAYGSQ010000448.1:0-3499 GCA_964352435.1 uncultured Gammaproteobacteria bacterium
ATCATCGCTCAGTCGAATTACGGAGTCGTCACCAAGATGGGGTTCTGGCTGCGACCGAAGCACGAGGGCTTCCGCCGAGGTCGCGTTCACTTTGCGAACTTCGACGACGTTCACAAGATGCTCGAACTCGATACACGCCTGCAGAATATGGAAGTCACGAATGGTATGGCGGGCGTCAGCACGCCGCTGTACGGCAGCATGATGCCGGGCTTGTGGGAAAAGCCCGTGATGGATCCGGAACATCGTCGCCTTTTGCAAATCAAGGACAGCAAGCGCCCGGATCCTGTTCCATTGGCCAAATATGGAAAGGCGAACAAGATTCCGTTCTGGATGCTCGAACTCAAGTATCACGGCCCAAACTCGATCACCAAGGCGCAGTGGGAGTACACAAAAGATGTGTTCTCGCGCGAAGTACCAGGCTGTTGGTTCGAAGAGGTTGAACCTCTGACATTCCCGCTGGACGAGGCGACGATGAATTCGCTGAATGCGCCGGGCCGCGTCGAGAAGGTACACCTGGGTATTCCGACATTGGCACGATTTGCGAGCGTCATGCGCAGCGAATTTAACCCGAACCCGGACTTGGGCCATATCTGGTTCGCGCCGATGGTACCCAAGACCGGTGAGCAGTTACTAAAAGCCCAGGAAGTCCTGCAGCGAGAGACCGATCGTTTGGGCGTGAAGCTACCATTCAAATACTACTCAACCATGCCGTTGTTCTGGTATCCGCGAGTTGGCATTTTCCTTGCCGGTTGGCAGGTGAGTCCGGATCCCAAAGTGAATCAGCGCACGCGCGAGCAGTACATCGAGTTGACGCAGATATGCGCCGACCATGGATGGACCGAATATCGCGCCCCCGCGCCATTGCACAAGGACATCATTAAGACGGCCAATGGGTTTAATGACTCGGCCATAATGAAGGTTCGCAACACCATCAAAGACGCACTCGACCCGAACGGAATCATATCGGCAGGGCGCTACGACGTTTGGCCAAAACATCTCAGAGAGGATTAACAGTCATGTTACGAACATTGTTTTTGCTAACCATCCTGGCGTTCGCGTCCCACGCATCGGCCGCCGACGAAGAGAAACTCGCGAAAGGTAAGGCCGTCTATGACAAGTGGTGTGTGATCTGCCACGGCGAAGAAAACGGTTCGTCGGGTGGCGGAACTATGGCGCTTCGAGTGCTCTATAAGGGCGCTTTGCCGGCAAAACTCGAGGACAGGACGGACATGGGTGCGGCGTTGATCAAGACTCTGGTCCGTGAAGGTCGCTCCGGAATGCCAAATTTTCGCTACACGGAAGTCAGTCCCAAGGAGCTCGATGCGATCGTTGCTTATCTGACAAGGAACAACAAGGAATGAACTCCGTGAACCGGCGACAGTTTCTGTCGGGCGCTGCGGCGTTGCCGGGTAGTTTGCTTGTTGCCGGAGCGCTACCTTCGCTGTTCTTATCAGAGGAAGCCGCAGCGGCAATGCCGCCGTCCCCGTTCACGCTCGCCGAGCGCAATCGGCGCTGGGCGAACATCCGCAGCATGATGTCAAAGGAAGGGTATGACTGCCTGATCCTCCCCCATCGCGCTGGTGATGGGGTCAACCAGCTTATGTATGCCGACTATGTATCGGGTGGAGGTTTCTTCCTGTTTGGTGACGGTGCCGTTGTTTTCCCGTTAAAGGGTGAACCGGTTCTGGTCAACGCGTTTGTGCCGTCGCCGTGGATTGCTAATCGCGCGGATAAGGCTTTTCAGGACAACGGCGTTCAGATCCCTCTGGGCGATCGGATTGTTCAAGTTGTGCAGGAAATGGACCTCGCCAAATCGAACATCGCCGTGGTCGGAACGAAAGCCAGTGTTGAAGGCCTCAACGAATTCATGAACGAAGGGCTTGTCACTTACGCGGTTTGGTCAGCGGTTCTCGCTGGACTGCCGAAGGCGACGTTCACGGATATCACGGAACCGTTTTCGCTGATCATGATGGTCAAGAGCGCCGAAGAAATCGCAACGATTGAGAAGTCGGCGATGCTGGGCGAGAAACTTCACGAATTACTGCTGGAAAAAGTGACCGTTGGAACGACGAGGAACGAGTTCCAGGCTACGGTGGATCATTTTCTGGCGCTGAACGGTGCGAGTGCTGACGTAAAGGCGCTGGGCATGGCGCCGGGTCCTTTCCAGAAAGGGCATGTCATTAACACTGAGTACGGTGTCATTCATGGGGGAGGCTACAGCCAGGCCACGCTGTGCCTGTCGGCAGGACCCATGACCGCAGAGACTCGAAAGCTTGCCGATGTAGCGCACGAACTTATGGATCTTGGTGCGAAGAAGCTGCGTGCTGGTACAACATTCGGTGATGTGATCGAGCCAATGGAAAAGCTGGTGGCCGACGCAGGTTACTGGCACATGTTCCCGATGATTCATGGGTTGCTGCCGATGACACTGGTCGGGCCAACGTATATTGCCGGGCCGAAAAATCCCGGTGGCCCGTGTCTCGGCGCGCACGTCGAGGTGAAAGAGGGCATGGCGTTTAGCTTCGAACCCGCGGCAAGATCAGGCAAGTTCGCCGAAGCACGGGTGGGCGGAACGGCCGTCGTGACCGCCGACGGCCTGAACATGATCAACAAGATCGGGACGCGGGTCCATGAAGTCTGAAACCCTGACTGGTATCTGCCTCGCTCTTGAGGCGGTCGACGCGGTCGACAACCAACTGTTCAAACGGCAACGATTTACGGTTGCAATCTAGTAAACCTAAGCGGACAATACCATGTATCAATCGCAACTGATTATTGGCGGCAAATCTGTTGCCGCATCCAGCGGAGCTGTCTTTACTCGAAACAGCCCGATTTCCGGTGAGGCGGTCAATGATGCTGCCGCCGCAACGACAGACGATGCAAACGCGGCGTGCGACAGTGCCGCAGAAGCATTCAAGGCGTGGTCCAAAGTGGGGCCGCACGAGCGACGCAAAATTCTTCTCGAGGCCGAGAGAATTTTTCAGGAGCGCGCGGACCAGATCGTAGCCGCCGCCGGGGCCGAGCTCGGGGCTGCCCCGCCGTGGGCGGCATTTAATGTGATGTTGTCCGGCGGCCTGATTCGTGAGGCGGCGGCGCTTACGACACAAATTACGGGCCAGACGATACCGTCTGACGAGGCCGGCATGATGGTGATGACGCATCGACGTCCGGTTGGAACGGTACTGAGTATTGCCCCGTGGAATGCGCCGGTCATTCTTTCGGTGCGCGCTATCGCGATGCCGCTGGCATGTGGTAACTGCGTCATTCTCAAGGGGTCCGAGGCCTGTCCGGAAGTTCACCGCCTCGTAGTGCAGTGTTTCGTGGACGCGGGACTGCCGGAAGGCGTCCTGAGCTATGTGGTCAATGCACCCGAGGACTCCGCTGACGTTGTCGGTGCCTTGATCGCGCATCCAGCGGTCAGGCGTATTAACTTCACTGGTTCCACGAATACGGGCCGCATCATTGCCCGGACTGCGGCCGAATATCTAAAACCTTGTCT
>CAYGSQ010000449.1:0-2942 GCA_964352435.1 uncultured Gammaproteobacteria bacterium
TGGTCGTGGGCGACGGACGATTAGCTCACGCGCGCACAGCGCGGCGCCGCTGCGCTGTCGGACATTGAGTGGGAGTCGTTGGCGGACAGCATCGAGGCGGGGCTGGCGGATGGGTCGGTCGACGTGGCGACCGCATGGCAAACGCTCGCACCGTTAGCAAGCTCTGACTTTCGCTCGGTGGCGCTGGCGCCGTCGCGCGTGATGCGTCACTGGCTTGAACGTTTTAGCGATGAGCCCAAGCTTGCGGCTGGATTGCGCACGGCAGCGCAGCGTCTGTATGACCCGCAGGCGGCAATGCAGGCGTTTGAGCCCGCATTTGTCCGCGGCCTGGAGCGCGACGAAGATCGTGTGTACTACGCCAAGATGGCCGACTTCATGGCGCGAGATGCAGGCAGCAAGCCAGTGCGTGACGCCGCACTGGCAAAGGTCAGTGAAGCGCTAACCGACAAGTCAGTCGATCTGTCCAAGCTTGAATCCTTGACCCTTGAGACGATGTTGACCGTTGCCGTTCAGGATGGCGACGCGAGCGTGCGCGAACACATTTTGCAGGCTTTCCTGGGTAGCCGCGATGGGCAGCAGCGGCGAGGCACGCTCAATGCGCTGGGCCACGCTCGTGATAACGCGCTGGCTGAGCAATTGCAGGCGCTGGCGCTCAATGACGGTATTCGACGCAATGAAATTGAACGTCTGTTGAGCGCGCAGTTCAAAGAACCTAACGTACGCAATGATGCGTGGCGATTTGTGCGCAAACATTACAATGCTTTGCTTGAAATGATGCCGCCACGACACGCGGCAAGATTGCCCCTGCGCGTTGCCGGTTTTTGTGACGACGTCATGCGTGCGCCGATGGAGGCCTTGTTCGGTCCGCAGACGGTACGGGTTCCAGGTGGCCAGCGTGAACTGGACAAAGCACTTGAGTCCATGGCGCACTGTGCGGCGCGCGCGCAACAAGAACGTGGCGCCGTGCGCCAACTTTTTTCGCCCGGTATACGGCGCTAGTTTTTTGAGGAGTTTCTGATGATTCGATGGGTGGCCAGAATTGCCGCACTGAGCGTTGTGATGGCAGCGCCGATTGCCGCGGCACAAGAGCGCTTTGACGACGTGCAAATTGCGACCACGCCCCTGACTGATGGGCTTTTCATGCTCGAGGGGGCTGGCGGCAATATGGGTGTGCTGGTTGGCGATGACGGTATGTTGGTCATCGACGATCAATACGCGCCGTTGGCCGGGCGCATAAAAGATGCGCTGACGGCGCTGAGCGACCAGCCGGTGCGTTATTTGCTCAACACCCACTGGCATTTCGATCATACCGGTGGCAATGAGGCGTTCGGTGAGCGCGGCACGGTAATCGTCGCGCACGACAACGTACGCAAACGCATGGGCCGCGACGAGTTCATGAAACTGCTCAAGCGTGATGTCCCGGCAGCCCCGAAAATTGCCATGCCGGCCATTACATTTTCGCGCAGCATGACGTTTCACTTTGCCGGGCAGACGATCGCCGTCATACACGCACCCCGCGCGCACACCGACGGCGACGCGTTTGTACACTTTCCTGACGCCAATGTGATTCATGCCGGCGACATATTCTGGAACGGCACCTATCCATTTATTGATACGGGTAGCGGTGGCGGCCTCGAGGGTACGATCAATGCGACCAAGCGCATACTGGCGCTCGCCAATGACGACACCAAAATCATTCCGGGTCACGGTCCGCTCGGTAGCAAGAAAGACCTGCAGGCGTACCTCGATATGCTCGAGACTACGCGTACACGATTGATCAGCTTTCTGGATCAGCAGATCGGTGTCAATCAGGTGGCATTCAAGCGGCCGCTAAAGGACCTGGACGAGAAGTGGGGCGGCGGGTTCATCGACTCCGAACGCTTCGTCCGTATTTTGTACAGCGATTTGGCGCAAAACTAGCGCGCCAAAAACGGCAGGGGCGGCCGATGCGCCGCCCCTGTGTTCAGACTACAGGTCGAACGTAATACCCTGAGCCAGCGGCAGATCCGTGCCCCAGTTAATCGTGTTGGTCTGACGGCGCATATACGCGCGCCACGAGTCGGAGCCGGCCTCGCGACCGCCACCGGTTTCTTTTTCGCCACCAAAGGCACCACCAATTTCGGCGCCGGATGTCCCGATGTTGACGTTGGCAATGCCGCAGTCGCTGCCCACGGCGGACAAAAATCGCTCAGCGTGTTGCACGTTGTCGGTAAAGATAGCCGATGACAAACCTTGCACGACCCCATTTTGCATCGCGATCGCTTCGTCCAGCGTGTCGAATTCGATGAGATACAAAATAGGCGCGAAGGTCTCGTCCTGCACGGTCTGCCAGTCGTTCTTTGCGCGCACGATTGTGGGCTGCACAAAGTGGCCGGGGCCGTCGATGGCCGTGCCGCCGACAATGACGTCACCGCCTGCCTCGCGTGCTTCTGTCACGGCCGCTTCAAACTGCGCAACCGAACTTTCATCAATCAGGGGACCCATCAGCGTGTTGGTATCCAGCGGATTGCCGATGCGTACCTGACCGTAGGCACTGACCAGCTTGTCTTGCAGGGTTTTGCTGTGGGACTTGTGCACCAGCACCCGACGCGTCGTGGTGCAACGTTGACCGGCCGTACCCACCGCGCCAAAAACGATGGCGGGAATGGCGAGATCTAGATTGGCGTGTTCGTCAACGATCAGCGCATTGTTGCCACCGAGTTCCAGCAATGAGCGACCCATGCGCTGCGCCACACGATGACCCACCTGTTTGCCAACGGCGCAGGAGCCGGTGAACGACACCAGATCGACGCGTTTGTCGTCGACAAATTTCGCGGCCAGTTCGTTGGTGGGATCGTTGAACATCATGAAGATGCCGGGGAAACCACCGGCCTCGAGCGCGTCGTTGCAGATGCGCTGCACGGCGACACCGCACAATGGCGTTTTCGGCGACGGTTTCCAGA
>CAYGSQ010000449.1:2952-3486 GCA_964352435.1 uncultured Gammaproteobacteria bacterium
ACGTTGCCGGCAATGGCCGCGATGAACGCGTTCCACGCGTAGACGGCGACCGGAAAGTTGAAGGCACTGATGATGCCGACGACGCCGAGTGGATGCCATTGTTCATACATGCGGTGATGCGGGCGTTCCGAATGCATCGTCTGGCCGTACAACATGCGTGCCTGACCGACGGCGAAGTCACCGATGTCGATCATTTCCTGCACTTCACCGTCGCCTTCGGCCTTGATCTTGCCCATTTCCATGGTGACCAGTGAGCCAAGCGCATCCTTGTTCTTGCGCAGAGCTTCAGTAACCAGGCGGATGGCTTCACCGCGCTGGGGTGCCGGCACGGTGCGCCACTGCGCGGCTACCTCACGCGCGTCGTTGAGAATGCGTTCGTAGTCGGCCTCGACCGTGCCGCGTACGGCGGCAATGCGCACGCCGGTGGCGGGATTGAAGGAGTCGATGACACCTCCGTCGTGATTGTCCGACCAGCCGTTGCTTGCGGACCAGGTGCCGGAGTTGATGTCGCTTAAATTGAGGGCGGCGAGAATC
>CAYGSQ010000450.1:0-3477 GCA_964352435.1 uncultured Gammaproteobacteria bacterium
ACCAGCTACGGATCGTCGCCTTGGTAGGCCTTTACCCCACCAACAAGCTAATCCGGCTTAGGCTCATCCAATAGCGCAAGGTCCGAAGATCCCCTGCTTTCCCCCGAAGGGCGTATGCGGTATTAGCTCGAGTTTCCTCGAGTTGTCCCCCACTACTGGGCAGATTCCTAAGTTGTACTCACCCGTCCGCCACTCGTCGCCTGGTAGCAAGCTACCATCGTTACCGTTCGACTTGCATGTGTTAAGCATTCCGCCAGCGTTCAATCTGAGCCAGGATCAAACTCTTCACTTTATAAGCAAAGCTTTGAAACGTTTGATAAGTTTCCCGGTTCAATTACTTGAGTAAATCAAAGCAATCTATCTAGGTCACTCATCGGGTTTTGAGTCTCTCAAATCCCCACGAGTGCCCACACAAATTATCTGGTTCAATTGTTAAAGAGCGTGCCTCGCAACTTCGTCGAGGCAGACCATCAAGTATAGCGTGAAAATGAGCGTCGTCAATAGCGACCGGCGAACATTTCTCGTTTTTCCCTGATGTCCTCGTTGGACGTGGTGTCCGTCGAGGGAGGCGCATTATAGGGCAGCGAGACTTAGCGTCAACACCAAATTCGCTTTTCTTTGAGAAATATTTCAAACCTATGACAAGCAAGGTTTTTTTGGTTGACGCATTTATCGCAAACCGGGCAGATACGGGGCCGATGCGCCCGGCTGCGTCGCACAGCCCGCAAAGCGGCCGTTTTGACGACCGCAGGCATTGATCAAATAGTAGGCAGCCGGGGCGTCATCCTCGTCCTATTTTAGGTCATCGCGCGCAAATGAGGTCTTTTTCAGCCCTCCTGCAAGACCATATAGACGTTGCTGCGCGCGTAAATCGACGGCCGCGGTCGCGGCGTATGCTCGAAGCCGACGGTTTCATAAAGATGGATCGCCGGTTTGAGGGAGTCATGGGTTTCCAAATAGAGCATGGTCCCGCCCAACGCGCGGTAGCGCTCAATACACGCCATCATCAACTGACGCCCGATGCCCTTGCCCTGCATGCCGCCGGTCACGCCCATTTTGGTGAGCTCAAATACGCCCAGGCCCTGGGCCGGTTGATGCTTGAGCGCCACGACCCCAACGATCTGCCCGTCCAGACGAGCAAACAGAATGTCGCCGCCGTGGTCGATGACCTCACTTTGCGGATGCTGCAGCACCCGCTGGTCGACGCCCTCAAGCTTGAACCGCTGCGCAATCCACTCCACGTTGAGCCGCTCAAAATGCGGCGCCAACTCGGGCGTAAAGCCAAGTATCTCTACGTCCGACAAGGTTTACTCCGCCGCGACAATCTCAACCCGGGCAAACTTGCGCTTGCCGACCTGAAAAACATGCTGTGCGCCAAGCGGGATGACCTGCGCCGGGTCGCTGACCTTTTCGCCGTCAATCCGCACCGCGCCCTGCTTCACCATCCGCATACCCTCGGATGTGCTCGACACCAGCCCACTGGCCTTGAGCACATGGGCCACACCCATGGCATCACCCGGGCAGGCGGCCTGTTTGTCATCGATGTGCTCAGGCATCGCGTTTTTCTGAAAGCGTGCGATAAACCCCTCGTGCGCCGCCTTGGCCGCCGCCACACCGTGGAAGCGCCTCACGATCTCTGCGCACAGCTTAAACTTGATGTCCCGCGGGTTGGCCCCCTGCTCGATGTCCTGCCGCCAGCCGTCGATGGTGCTCATCGGCTCAAAGCTCAGCAGCTCGAAGTAGCGCCACATCAGCTCATCGGACACCGACATCAGCTTGCCAAACATGTCGTCCGGTGAGTCGGTGATGCCAATGTAATTGTTTAGTGATTTCGACATCTTCTGCACGCCGTCCAGCCCTTCGAGCAGCGGCATGGTCAATACAATCTGCGGCAGCTGGTCGTACACCTGCTGCAACTGACGCCCCACCAGCAGATTGAACTTTTGATCTGTTCCGCCCAGCTCGACGTCCGCCTTCAGAGCCACCGAGTCGTAGCCCTGCACCAACGGGTACAAAAACTCATGAATAGCGATCGCCTTACCGCCTTTATAGCGCTTGGCAAAATCGTCGCGCTCCAGCATGCGTGCCACGGTATGGCGTGACGCCAGCCGAATCATGTCGGCCGAGCTCATCTCACCCATCCAGCGGGAGTTAAAGTCCACGGTGGTGAGGTCCGGATCCAGGATCTTGAACACCTGTTCCTTATAGGTCGCAGCATTTTCCGCAATTTGCTCGGGCGTCAACGCCGGCCGCGTGGCGTTTTTGCCCGACGGATCACCGATCAGGCCGGTAAAATCGCCAATCAGGAAGATGACCTCGTGGCCCAGCGTCTGAAACTGCCGCAACTTGTTGATGAGTACGGTGTGACCGAGGTGCAAATCGGGTGCTGTGGGGTCAAAACCCGCTTTGACCCGCAGTGGGCGCCCCTGCTTGAGGCGTTCCTTCAACTCGTCCAGGACGAGAATTTCTTCAGCGCCGCGCTCAATAAGCGCGATCTGGTCTTCAATAGTGTGTGTCATGCGCTCCGCTGCATCGCTAGCAATCAGGATAATTCGTTGACCCGTAGCCACTTGCACGCTATTTTACGCGCAGCCTTTACAAACGGGACGAGCGGTGACCCGGGTCAAGAGCCAGATACAACACGATTATAAGACTCTGGTAAAGCCCGACCGGCAAAACCGGCAAGGCACAACCCGCGGATGGTTTTTCGTGGGGTTGGGCATTCCGGTAGCTCTGGTCGCGCTTGTACTGCTGTTCTCGCCCGGTGGAAAGAGCCAAACGGCGAGCGCCGCTATTGCCGATACGTCTAAATCTGTTAGTGCGCCGCCCAAGCCCAGCGCATCCGATGTGGCCCAAGAGACGCCGGCCGTGATTCCGCCGCCGCCAGCGCTCGTCGCCGAGCCGGCTCCAGAACCTAGCGACACCGCTTCACGCGATGATGACCAAAAGACGGTCGCCATTGCGCTGCCGTCAACGTCGGCAACGATGACGGACGAGATCTACAGCGATGTACCCGCCACGACGCCAAGCGCTACCGTTAGCGCCCCGGTCGAGGAGCAGCCCGCGCCACAATTGGCATTGGCCGAGCCCGTGCGAACCACAGATGCCGCGCCAGCGCGCAGTGCGTCACCTGCCCCACTGGCCGGCTCGTCGGATCGCCCCCTCGCCTTGCCAGCTCGCGTGGCGACTGTCGCGACAAGCGGCACGCAGCGCGGACCGACGCTGCCCGGCGAACCGGTCACATTGACCATCAAAAAAGGCGACACGCTCGACGAGCTGTTCAATGACAACAATCTGTCGCGCTCCGACCTTGCCAACATTCTGGCCCTCAAGGACGCCAGGCAAGCGCTGTCCCTGTTGATGCCTGGCGACCAGATTGATCTGCGTCACCAGGACCGGCGCATTACCTATCTGACGCGGCAGCTGGATGAAGTGCGCACGCTCCACGTGACACGCGGCGACGACGGTTTTGAAACC
>CAYGSQ010000451.1:0-3474 GCA_964352435.1 uncultured Gammaproteobacteria bacterium
GCCGTCTGCCGACGCGGTGCCATCGACGGTTAGCACAGGCCGGGCCGTGCCATCGACGGTGGTGGTGGGTTCGCCAACGTTGACCTCACGATGCGGCGTCGTGCTGCCAGTGTGATGATCAGCGAATGCGGGGCCAGCCAATACCAACAGCAGACCGGCAAGGGCCGTAGGCGATGCGCTGAGTCGTATTCTTGTATTCATGGGGCATGTCCAAGGGGGGGGCTTACAATATTATAGACGTTTTGCCGTGCCATACGCGCATTCTTGATTGAATCCAGCGTGCGGGAGAGTCGTAACGAACTCAGATCGTTTACACTTGGATGGATAATAACAATCTCAAACGACCCACCGGCAGGCTTGATGGCATTCTCCAAATTGACACGTTTCTACCAGCAGCTGCGCCGCCGGCATGTCTTGCGCACCAGTGCTATCTACATCGCAACGGCCTGGGTGCTCATTCAGGTTGCCGACACGACCTTTCCGATCTTTGACCTGCCGGACGAGTTTACGCGCTACGTGACCATCGGTCTGGCGGCAGGTTTTCCGGTGGTGGTCGTCCTGTCATGGGTTTTCGATATTGTCCGTGGCCCTGCGCCGGGCCCGGTGGAAATACCCGCGCAAGCGTCGCCGAAGCCGACTGAATACACGGTGTCTGCGAGCGTGCCGCCCGATCGGTCCATTGCGGTGCTCGCCTTCGCCAATGTCAGTAACGATCCGGACAACGACTATTTCAGTAACGGTATCGCCGAAGAGTTGCTCAATCTTTTGAGCACTCTGCCCGACCTGAAAGTAGCCGCGCGCACGTCAGCGTTTTTTTTCAAGGACAAGGACGAAGATGTGCGCGTTATTGCTGAGCGACTCGGCGTACGGCACGTGCTTGAAGGCAGCGTGCGACGCGTTACCGATCGTGTACGTATCACCGCGCAGCTGGTCGATGCCAGTACCGGATTTCAGCTTTGGTCCAACCGTTACGATCGGGAACTGGACGACATCTTTGCCGTGCAGGATGAGATTGCCGCGTCCATTGTCTATGCCCTCAACGATACGCTTGACGAGTACCACAGCGCGGAGGCGCCGCTGCGCGAGCATTCTCCCACGGACAACATCGAGGCCTAT
The DNA here is from genome assembly GCA_964352435.1 of uncultured Gammaproteobacteria bacterium. Lineage (GTDB taxonomy): Bacteria > Pseudomonadota > Gammaproteobacteria > Steroidobacterales > JBCCMA01 > JBCCMA01. The sequence continues at coordinate 1,117 of CAYGSQ010000451.1, forward strand.
CAGCTTTATCTGCGCGGCTTGTATCTGTGGCAGCGTCGCGGCGAGACCGCCATTCGCGGTGCCATCGGTGCACTGAACGAAGCTCTGGAGCTCGATCCACAGTTTACCGATGCGATGACGCTGCTTGCTGTCAGCCAGGCGGCTTTGCATGAGTACAGCGGTGAGGATCGCGAAATCGGGTTTGCTATTGCCGAGCCGCTGGCCAGAAAAGCGATGGAGCTAGATCCGACGTCAAGCAAACCATTGGCGGTGCTCGGCTATATCGCCGTGCGTCGCTGGGACTGGGCCAATGCGGACAAATGGTTTGCCCGCGCGCTGGCATTGGGTGCGGCTGAGCCGTTAGTGCATCAATGGTATTCCAACGTGCTCAACGATCTGGGTTATCGGGAGAAGGCGTTGACGCACGCCATGACCGCGTATCAAATTGATCGCTTGTCGCCCCAGGCGAACAACACGCTCGCCCTCTGTTTTCTAATGCTGGAACGCGATGTTGAGGCCTTGAAGCACATCGCGGTCGCACGCGAGTTTGGTCTTGGCAGTCCAGTCCCCGACTACGTCGAGTATCTGATCTGCGTGCGCAAGCAAGAGTTCGAACGGGCTGCCAGCGTCATGGACGCGTTGCTGGCGCGGCGCAAAGCGAATACGGATTGGGTAGCGCCGGTGATTTCGGCGTTGGCCAGCGAGCCCAATAAGCCGGCGGCGGTCGCGGCACTGACTCAAGCTTGTAAGGACGAAGCAATTTCGCCGTCGCTGGCGTTTATGCAGTACGTGTTGTTGCAGCAGGCGGATGAAGTATTCGAGATGGCCGATACGCAGCTCGAGGACCACTCGCTCATCCATCTGTGGCTGTTGATGCCGTGTGCTGCCGCATTGCGCGACGATCCGCGGTTCCTGTCTCTGATGACGCGCATGGGTATTGTCGAACATTGGCAAAAAATGGGTTGGCCTCCGCTGGCCGAAGCGCTGCGGGCCAACACGTGAAAGACTGCAATCAGTGCGGCAAGTGCTGCACGCACTACGGCGGTGGCGGTGGATTGTCTGCGTCGTCTGAGGACATTGCGCGGTGGCGTGAGACGCGTCCGGACATTGCGCAGTACGTGATCAAGGATGAAATCTGGTTCAGTCCGCACAGCGGCGAACAGTTGGCACAATGCCCGTGGCTGCGCCAATCCCCTGACCAGAAAAAAACCACTTGCGACATCTATGCAGATCGTCCGGAAGAGTGCCGTCATTTTCCGGTGACGGTAGATCAGATGGTGCTGATCGACTGCGAGATGATTCAGCCACGTGACTTGCAACGACCGCGTCAGGCCCAGCGTGATCTCGATCGCCTGATGCAAGACAGCCGCCCGCCCTGCCGATGAACGCCGCGTCCACGTATGCGCCACGCCGGGCGGCGCGCGTTGTCCGTCACCCGCTTCGCGGCGTGAACTATGCGGTGCACGAGTGGGGTGAGCGCGACGCGCCGCTGCTGATTTACTTGCACGGTTGGGGTGACACGGGCGCAACCTTCCAATTTGCCGTTGACCAGTTGCAGCACGAGTGGCACGTGGTCGCACCAGACTGGCGCGGCTTTGGGCGCAGCGATCACGATTCTGGCGGTTACTGGTTTCCGAATTATTTGGCCGATCTTGACGCGTTGCTCGATGTGTATTGTCCGAACGAGCCGGTGACCTTGGTCGGGCACAGCATGGGCGGCAATGTGGCTGCGCTGTATGCCGGTGTGTTTCCACAACGCGTAGACGCGCTGGTCAATATTGAAGGCTTTGGCTTGGCCGGTCGCCCGGCGGCCGACGCGCCACAGCATTTCGGGCGCTTTATTCGGGCCGACAAAAAGGGCGCGCGTTACGCGACCTATCGCAGCCTGGATGAACTGGTGCCGCGCATTCTCGCGCGCTCGCCGTCGCTTGAAAAAACGCACGCACGCTTTATCGCTGATCAATGGGCGACTACCGGCGATGACGGCGTGGTGCGTTTGCGTGCGGACGCCCGCCACAAGCTGCCCAATGCGGTCCTCTATCGCCGCGCCGAAGCCGAGGCCTGCTGGCAGGCGATTAATGCCCGCGTGCTGCTGCTGGTTGGTGGCGACAGCGGCCAGTATGAGCCCGCACTCGCGTTTCAATCGATGCTCGCATCGTGCACCAGTGCGCCGCGGCTGACGCAGATCGACGGTGTCGGCCAGATGGTGCACTTCGAGGCGCCGGCGGCGCTGGCGCAGCACATCGAATCGTTCGTTCGCCAGTCGGTTTAATTCTGAATCGCGGCGGTTTGGTTCGCGCTGCTCACCGCAGCGACAACGCCTGGTGTCCTGTTCCGCTAATTCGGTGAATTATTTGGCGAGCAGTTTTTGTGCTGGCA
>CAYGSQ010000452.1:0-2087 GCA_964352435.1 uncultured Gammaproteobacteria bacterium
CCGGCGATGCCGCGCGTCGTGCCTATGCCGAAGCCGGCATTAAAGACCCGCTGCGTGAACTGGACCTGATCGAGGTGCACGACTGTTTCTCGATTACCGAGCTTGTGCTGATGGAAGACCTGCTGCTTAGCGAGCGCGGTCAAGGCTGGCTCGACGTGCTCGACGGTCGCTTTGATACCGATGGTGAATTGCCGTGCCAGATTGACGGCGGGCTGAAGTGTTTTGGCCACCCCGTGGGCGCGTCGGGCTTGCGCATGGTGTACGAGGTTTACACGCAGCTTCTCGGGCGTGCGGGTGAGCGCCAATTGGCGTCGCCCACACTCGGGCTTACGCACAATCTGGGCGGCATACCCAATCGCAATGTGGCCGCTATTGGTGTTTTCGGTCTGATCTGACCGCACTTTTTTTGGACGCGTTCTACGCCCTTGGGCTTGTCACGATTTCGCACTAAACTTGCGGCTGACTCAGTTCACAAGCAAAACAACATGAATTATCCAGAAAGAGTGCTTGACAGCATCTTGCTCGTCGTCTTGCTGAGCGTCGCGTTCATAAGCGTTGCGGCGTACGCACGCAATACGGACGTTGACAATGGGGGCGTCGAGGTCGTCAAGGCCGGAGGCATCGTGATGTACCGCTTCCGCGACGACAGCGGCAAAATGATTATTCAAGATACGCCGCCGCCCCATTACTTTGATGATGCCGCACCGGTTGCAGCTGACGCGCCGACCGCGCCGGTGACCAAAGTCGTCAAGAAAGTGCCGCCACCGCCGCCGCCCGAACCGTTGCTGTCGCCACTGCAAAAAAAGCTCGCCTGGTCTGTGGCCGCATTGCTTGCAGCCGGTGCCGCGTTCGTTGGCTTACGCCCGTGGTTGCGTCGCCGATTGTCCGAGAGCGCCGTCGAGCGCGCCGTGCGCGGCAGCGGCTACGCGTCATTCAATGATGTAAAGCTTGGCACCGGTGGCCAGAGCTACATCACCATCGACAAACTGGTGCGTACGCCGGCGGGCATTCTGGTGCTGGTGGTTGAAAAACTTAACGGTGATATTCGCGGTGAAAGCAAAGCGGATCACTGGGCGACGGGCACCAACGTGATACCCAATCCGCTACAGCGACTGCATCAGGCGGCCGGCATCGTAGAAAGTCTGGCGACCGACGTGCCGGTGTACGGACGCGTGGTCGATCTGGGCAATGCGCGTTTCCAGACCGATATGTCACCGACAATTCAGAAACTGTCGGCGTTCCGCGGATCGCTGCCGGGCTTGTCGACAGAGGGTCCGGCGCCGCGTGCGCTGGATGCGGCATGGCGCACATTAATGCGCTTTGAGCGCAGCAATAATGAGACGCCTCGCGCGCTTGGCGGGGGCGCGATGGCCTGGCTCAAGCGCTATCAGAATGAATGTCTCGCGGCGCTGTTGATGACACTTTCGATTTTCACTGTCATCACTACCGTTTATTTGCAGGGCTTGTAACAGAGGACCAGCTCGATGGGCATGAAGCTTTTCGTCAAACTGATGATGTTATTTGTGGTGCTGGCACTGGCCGCACCGTTCTTCCTCAAAGGGCCCGACGGCCAGCCATTGCTGACGCTGGATAAGGCCAAGGCGACCGCGTCCGACAGTCTCGATGACCTGAAAGGGCAGTGGGACGATGTCACCGACAGCGCCGCGCGGGCGGCGGGCGATGAGAATGCCGGCAAAGTTGCGGTGCATCGCTGGCAGGATGAGAACGGTCAATGGCACTACAGCAACGAGGCGCCGGTCGGTGGTCAGGCTGAAACCGTTTACGTCGATCCAGACATAAATTTGATGGACCCCGTCGAGATCAAACGGCGCTCAAAAACGCGTGACAGCAAGCCCGCGATCAGCCATCCAGGCATCATTACACCCGGTCGCGCCAAAGAAGCGCTGGACGAAGCAACCGGTGTGCGTGACCAGCTCAATGAGCGCAATGCCGATATGAAACGACGGCTCGACGAGACCGGGTAGCGCGATGAGTGATCCGGTCACCTTCACCTTTGCCGACAGCGAGGCGCTGTGCAACACGTTGCTGGCGCTGATCCGGGCGGGCAAAAAAACCGCGACCTGCGA
>CAYGSQ010000452.1:2097-3466 GCA_964352435.1 uncultured Gammaproteobacteria bacterium
ACCTGCGAGGCGTTACGCGCGTTTGAATGCGGCGCCGAGACGCTGCCCGAGGTTGGGCGACGCGACGTGGCGCTCAACTGGGATGGTACGCCGGCCCTGTTGCTCGAGACGCTCGACATCGTCCACACCCGTTTTTGCGATGTCGATGAGTCAATGGCGCTTGAAGAGGGCGAGAACGAAGACCTCGCCGGATGGCGTCGCGATCATCAGTCCTACTATGAACGCACCGGCGGTTTCGATCCGCACATGAAAGTGGTCTTCGAACGTTTCAAACTGATCAAAGACTACGACGCCCGCTGATTAAAGCGCCGACCGACCAGCGCTGATGCGATGTTGGTTTTTTGTACGTCGATGGTGCCACCAGCCAGACCCCAGCCAAAGCTGTCACGTACGCGCTGCTCCATGCCGTATTCCGCCGCGTAGCCGTAGCCGCCCATCACTTGCATGGCGTTCACGCACACGGTGCGCACGATCTCATTGGCGTAACACTTGGCGGTGCTGCTCTCCAAAATGGACGGCATGCCAATCGACGCATTGTGCACGGCGCGATAAATCAGTAATCGCGCGGCTTCGACCTGCATCGTCATCTCGGCAAGCCGCAGCTGAATGGCCTGAAAGTCGACGATCGGTTTGCCAAACTGCTTACGTTCTTGCACGTATTGGGTCGCCTGTTCGAGCGCGCCAACAGCAAGGCCCATCGACATCGTCGCGTTACCGCAGCGTTCAAGGTCGAACGCTTCCATGAGCTTCTTAAAGCCCCCGGCGTCGACGATGCGGTTGGCCACCGGCAAGCGCACCTGGTCGAAATATACATCGCAGTGGCCCACGCCGCGCCAACCCATCAGGCCTTCATGTTTACCGAAAGACACGCCGGGCGTGTCACGCGGTACGTACACCGCGCCAATGCCTTTGGCGCCGGGCACGTCGGCGAGGCGACAGTACACAACGAATCCGTCGGCGTGCGCGCCGCCGCTGGTCCAGCGCTTTTGACCGTCCAGAACCAGCTCGTCGCCATCGACTATGGCTTTAGTGGTCAGGTCGGTGAGCGCGGTGCCGGCACCGGGTTCAGACATGCACACGGCTACCTGGACGTCGCCGCGGCATACGGCGGGCAGCACTTTTTCGCGCAGCGCCTCGGGTGCGAAGTGTTCGATGGCTTTGATTGGGCCGACGCAGGCCTCGAAGACCGGGAAGGCAGCAGCCGTCGAGATCCGGGCAAACTGCTCCAGCACAATAATTGCATCGAGGTTGGACAGGCCCAGGCCGCCGTATTTCTGAGCGACATTAATGCCAAGGAAGCCGTGCTCGGCCAGCGCGTGGCGGATCGCCTGCGACGGCGGCTCGTTGGTCTGTTCGCAGTGCTGCGCGA
>CAYGSQ010000453.1:0-3466 GCA_964352435.1 uncultured Gammaproteobacteria bacterium
CGAAAAAATTATGGAAGCCCACGAGATGCTCGTCGCCATCGGGTTGTTCGAAGGGAATGAGGGTGCCGATGTCGTCGTCGCTCAGTGTCGTTGTGAAATGCACGCCCTGATCGCGCAGAAAGCCCAGCCGATATGCAGGGGTCAAAATCTTGCTGGCCAGATTGCGGGCGGTTTCGCGACTGACCTGCGCCACCGCGGCGGTGGGTTGATTGCGCTGCCAGCCGTGGGCCAAAAAGTAGTTCGCAATGCTTGAAAAAACATCGTCCCAGCTGCCCCACAAGTCGCGCTGTCCGTTGGCGTCGCCGTCGATGGCGTACAAACGGTAGCTACTGGGCATAAATTGTCCGGCACCCATCGCACCGGCGTATGAACCTTTAACTTTCAGGGCGTCGACTTTTTCTTCACGTGTGAGAACAAAAAAATGTTCGAGCTCGCGTGTAAAAAACTCGCTGCGTCTGGGGTAGTCGAAGGCCAGTGTTGAAAGCGCATCGAGCACGCGGTAGCTGCCGGTGATGCGTCCGTAGTTGGTTTCGATACCAATGATTGCAACAATGATTTCGATGGGCACACCGGTCTGCGCGGAGACGCGCTCGAGGCTCGCGGCGTGCGCGCGCCAAAACGCCTGGCCACCGGCGATGCGTTTATCGTTCAGGAATATCTGGCGATACTCGTGCCACGGTTTGCTCTTCTCGGCCGGGCGACTGATGGCCTTGAGAATGGAATCCTTGCGTTGCGCATCACCGAGTATGTTCAGAACGTCGGCACGCGGCACGCCGTATTCGGTCTCCACACGTGTCGCGAAAGCCTGAATGTCGCTGCGCTTCAGATCAAAGCTCTGCGCGTGTGATGTCAGTGCCAGACAGCAGGCAGCCGCTGTGGGGATTGCTCGAAAAAACAGTGTTTTGATACGCATCATTGATTGAGCAATTTCCTGTGAGTGTGCACGGACATGAGGATACCGAAACCGGCCATCAGGGTCACCATGGATGTGCCGCCGTAACTAATGAGTGGCAGCGGCACGCCAACCACGGGAAGGAGGCCGGTGACCATACCGGTGTTGACGAACACGTACACGAAAAATGTGAGACTCAGGCCACCGGCGAGCAGGCGGCAAAAGGTGTCCTGTGCGTGCATGGCGATGTAAACGCAGCGGCCCAGAATGAACAGGTAAACCCCAAGTACGATGATCAGGCCAATCAGGCCGAACTCTTCACCGATCACGGCAAAGATGAAGTCGGTGGAGCTTTCGGGTAAGAAATCCAGCCGCGCCTGGGTGCTGTTCAGCCAGCCCTTGCCGAACAAGCCCCCCGAACCGATCGCTATTTTCGCCTGAATGGTGTGATAGCCGGCCCCCAGCGGATCACGTTCGGGATCAAGAAATGTCAGAACGCGGCTCTTCTGGTAGTTCTCCATGACGAAATGCCAGTACAGCGGCATGCCAGCGACCGCCAGCGAGCCCAAACCGAAAATCAGTTTCCAGCTCAGGCCAGCCAGAAAAATAACGAACAGCCCCGATGATGACACCAGGATGGCCGTGCCCAGGTCAGGCTGGCTGGCGATCAGCGCGGCCGGTCCCAGCACGATGACGCCCAGCACCGCCAGCTCACGAAACCTGGGCGGCAATGTGCGGGTATGCAAGTACCACGCAACCAGCATGGGCATCGCAAGTTTCATTATTTCCGAGGGTTGAAAGCGGATGACGCCGAGGTCCAGCCAGCGCTGCGCGCCCTTGCCCTGGACGCCGCCGATGGTGACCAGCACTAACAGCAAGACGCCCAGGCCAAACAGCCACGGCGACCAGGCCCGCAGGAAGCTCGGCGGCACCTGACACAACACAAACATGGCGCACAGCGCAACGCCGATGCGCACCAGCTGATTTTCTACCCGCCCGATATTGCCGCCGTCCGCGCTGTACAGCACAAACAGGCCCATGGTGCACAGCGTTAGAAGCCCGGCCAGCAACGGACCGTCAAGATGCAGTTGTCGGACAATGCGGCTGGCGAGGTTCAGTGCGCCGGCACCGTCAAATTCGCGTGGCGTTTCAATCATCGTCGGCTCGCTGTGCGAGGGTCTTGTGGCCCACACCGAAATACGCGTCGAGCACCTGGCTCGCGACAGGCGCGGCGGACGTACTGCCGCCGCCGCCATTTTCTACCAGCACAGCGAGTGCCACTTCCGGCGCATCTTTCGGTGCGAACGCAATGAACCAACCATGGTGGCGCAGTTCCTTAGCAACGGTTTCTTCGTCGTATACCTCTTCCTGCCCGACCGTGAACACCTGGGCTGTGCCGGTTTTGCCCGCCACGGTGTAGCTGCGTTCGCGCCCTACTGAGCGGGCCGTGCCCTGGGTGCCGTACACCACCTCGCCCATGGCGTCGATGATGTGCTCCCAATAGCCTTCGTCATCAACAATCACCGGCTCCAGACTCTCGCGTGCGCGGCTCTCAATGTCGCCATTGAGTGGATTGCGCACCGCGTCGAGCAGGCGTGGCGGATGACGTTCACCGCGCGCGGCAACGATGGCCGTTGCGTGCGCCAACTGTAAAGGGGTCGACAACCAGAAACCCTGTCCGATGCCCGTGATTACGGTCTCGCCTGGAAACCAGACCTGATCGGCTTTGCGTCGAAAGCGCGTGCGTTTCCATTCGCGTGACGGCAGCAGGCCGGGACGCTCGCCGTTGATATCGATGCCCGTGGGAGCGCCAAAATTGAATTGCCCGACAAACTCGTGGATGCGATCGATGCCCAGATCGAGCGCCAGCTGATAAAAGTAGACATCGCAGCTTTGCTCGATGGCTTGCACCAGATTGACCGACCCGTGGCCGGCGGGCTTCCAGTCGCGGTATCGGTGGTCAATGCCCGGCAGCGAGAAATGTCCGGGGCAAAACAGCTTGTCCCACGGGTTGCCCGTGCGGTACTGCAAACCGGCGAGCCCCAATATCGGCTTAACGGTCGAACCCGGCGGGTATTGGCCTGCCAGCGCCCGATTGAACAGCGGCTTGTCCCGATTAGTGGCCAGGGCTTTGTATTCCGTGGGGCTCAGGCCCTCGCCAAATGGGTTGGGGTCGAAACCCGGTGTGCTCGCGAGCGCCAGAACGTCGCCATTGCGCGGGTCAATGGCGACCACGGCGCCGCGTCGGTCACCGAGCGCCGCTTCCGCAGCCGACTGCAGCCGCACATCCAGCGTGAGGTACAGATCAAGCCCCGGTTTGGGCTGTACCTGATCGACCACCTTAAGCGCGCGTCCTTTGGCATTGATCAGAACCTGCTGATAACCCACCTGGCCATGCAGATCATTCTCATAGGCCCGCTCGATGCCGATTTTGCCGATGTGGGTCGTGCCGGCGTACGACGTGCTGTCGCGCTGATTGAGGTCGTTGATGGTCAAACTGCCGACGTAGCCGATGACATGCACGGCGGTAGCACCCAGCGGGTAGTGGCGCGCCAACCGAGGCCGGATGTCGAC
>CAYGSQ010000454.1:0-3450 GCA_964352435.1 uncultured Gammaproteobacteria bacterium
ACGTGAATGAGTGCGCCGCCGTCAACTCGAAGCCAAACAGCGTGCTCTCATTGGAGTCGGTTTGCGTCGTTGTCACGTCCGCGAAGAAGGGCTGTCCGTCGATCTGGAATTCTTCAAGCCGCGAGATGTTTTCAAAGCCACCCTGGAAGCGCTTGTAGTAAAACGCGCCGCCCAATATCGTATCTTCGTTGGGATACCATTCGAGCGCGACGTCAAAGTTCCATGAGGTAAGCGGTTCAATATCGGGGTTACCCGCCGCGACCGCGGTCCCAACCAGATCAGCAATGCTCATTGGATCGTCGTCGTCGTCAACATTCAGGTTGCGACCAAAGCCCAAATCAGCTGGGTCGGGCCGTGACAAACCGCGATACACGCCGCCACGCAGCAACACGTCGTCGGCCAGATCGACCACGAGGTTCAAGCTTGGCAACAGCTCTGTGTAGCTGCTGCCACCGGTCACGCTGGAAAAGCTGCTGTTGTCTTCGTTGATGAGGATCGTGCCATCGGCGTTGGTCGTCGTTGTAAACGTCGTACGCAGGCCGGTGGACTCGACATCCGTGTTCACGATGCGCAGACCAAAATTACCGCGCACTGGATAGTTGCCCCACGAGCCCTCGTAGTTGGCCTGCAGGTAGGCGGCAATCGTGTTTTCTTCCACATCCACATTGTTCACGGACTGGATGGCGTCAGGCACCGCGGGCAAATCGCCGCCCACAAATTCCCGGATCAAACACAGCGGGTCGAATGACGCATACGCATTGCCGGTGCCCGCACTAAGCACATTACCGTTTTCATCCACGTTGGTAATGATGGCACCATCGTCGGCAACCTCTGACAAGAAACCAGGCTCCGGAAAACTCTCGTCCCGGCAAGCCAGGCTGGCGCCCGCAATAGCTGCGTCATCAAAGGTCAATTCGTCACGTACAAGCGGCGAACTTTCAAATTCCAGCTTGGAAAGACGTACGCCGCCTTCGAGGCTGGTGACGGCCCCCCAACTGGTGGTGTCCCATTGAAAATCACCACGCAGAGCAGTAATCGTGTTATCGCGTGCCTGGTTCAAATCGATACGCGTGCGTGCCGCATCGGCAAACAAATCGTGATTGGTCACGTCGAAGTTCTCGACCGTAACGTAAGCCATGTCACCTGGAATCGAAAATGCCGTTCGCACCCGATCCGAGCCGGCAGGCGTTGCATTCCCAAAAATATCAACCGGCTCAGACTGCAAACGCGTCTGATAGATATTTTCGCGGCGCGAGGTGTTCGAGTAAGACGCATCAGCAGAAATACTCAGCGTGTCGCTCACTTGAAACTCGAAGTTCAAACCCGTGCCGTCGTATTCTTCAATGCGTTCCTGATACTGACTGTTGGTTTCAATACGTCCGACCGTCTCGAAGAACGATACGGCGCCAAATGAATCAGCAACCAGGGATACATCGGTCAAGCCCGGCGTAATACGACGCTGCTCGGAAAACACCAGATCGTTACGAACTTCCGTAAAGGTACGATCGGAGGTTTGCAGGTCAAAGTTTATATCCAGACGATCGTTGGGCTGCCACTGGAGCGAGGCAAAAATTGACTCGCGGTCGTCGTCGGTAATGTTCTGGCGATAGCTGCGTGAGCTTGGGACAAACACGTAGGGCGCGCTGCCATCAGCAGACACGCCGGTCGCGGGATCCGTATTCAAATTGAGGTTGCCTGAACCACTGTCGCAGTCACCGCTGCTGTCGCGGAATATACCGCCTTCAACCAACGGGTCGTTGCGACAGTCACGCCAGCCACTGGTGGTACGAAATTCCTGTTCGGGGTTGGTCGCCAGATTTTTCTGGAAGCCAATGGAAAAGCCGAACGCTCCGCCATTCGACAAGTCGAACTGATCGATGTAGCTCAACGTGGTGCGGCTACCGATGTCGCGTGCGTTGTCATCGAGGTCGGAGTTGTCCGGGTTGTAGTTGCCCTTGATGTCCGCCTGAAAACGACGCTTCTTATATTCAAGTGGCTTGAGCGTTTCGAGCGATATCTGGCCGGATACACCGCCCTCAATCAGGCTGGCTTCCTGAGTTTTGTAAATTTGAATCTTCTGGAACAACTCAGAGGGAAACTGACTGAAGTTGACCGAACGGTCGCCACTGCCGTTAGTGGCCTCGCGACCGTTCATCGTCGTGGAGCCAAGGTACGGCCCCATGCCACGAATCGAGATCTCGGTGGCCCCACCTTGCTCGCGGTGAGATGCCGCACTGGTGAGAGTTTCCAACGCCTCGCCAATAGAAAGTGCCGGTATGTCACCGATGTCATCCGCAGACAATGCTTCAACAACCGTATCCGACAAACGTTTTGTTTCGATGGAATCCTGAATCGTCTGACGGTAGCCGGACACAACGACCTCTTCCACAGAAGCGCTTTCTTCCTGCGCGTTTACAGACCCGACAACCAGCAACGCAGGCGTCAAAACGCCTCCGATCAAAGCGAGTTTCCCCGGTGGTAGTTTAGGAGTTCCAGGACGACTCGTTTTTTTGGCGTGCATAGCACTTTCTCCCGCAGACAATTCGAAGATTAAGACCGACAGATATACCAATATATACGCCAAAATCAATCATTTTTTAAGACCGATTTTCGCTAATTGGTAGGACCAATTATGTTTTGGCCCCTATTATTCAGGATAGGACACCACCCGGAAGCCGTCGAAAAAGGCAGGGTCGTTGCTCGCTGGCAGCCCCAGAAAGGAAAGCTCAACATCGTCGACTCGCATTTCCGTAGCCGCTGCGCTGCCCCCATCGGGGATGATCGTGTTGACATTATATTCAACATAAACAGTTATTTGGCTCTGGGCGCCACTATTGAACGCCAGGCTGCCACGGTAAAAGCCATCATCGGCGGCGGGCGCCCCGGATGCGGCGAGCGCCACCGGGTCAAGCACCGAGCTTGCCAGCACGGTCGTCGATACGCCGGCGTAAACACCGAGCGTCGCCGTCGGGCCCGCCGACGAATTGGTCTGCACGTAAGCGGCCAAAACATAATCAGTATTCGGTGATACGTCGACCCGCTGCGCGATCGCGGGACGCCCCACCTCGCTGGCATCGTTGTATTTGAACTTGGCGGAACCGTCGCTGCCGCTGGCCGAATTGCTCGAGCGTTGGACCTGGCCGATGCCTGCGCCTTCGGTGACCATCCAGTCCGCCCCGTCGGTCCCATCGAAATCATCGAAGTCGTCGTCACGCACGGCGACCGCGCGCGCAATCAAATCGTCACGCGCCGCGAACACGGACACATGATCATTGGCACCGGCATCAAACGTCAGTCGCGACAATCGGTAAGACGAATTATCGGAATCTTGCTCGACCACCTGACCACCAATAGACACGCCGAGTTTCGCCGGCCCCTCGGTAAAGGCCGACAGCTCATAGCGCCGATTCGGCATCAGCGAAATCACTTGTGTGCTGCGACCTTCATCGC
>CAYGSQ010000455.1:0-2993 GCA_964352435.1 uncultured Gammaproteobacteria bacterium
CATCCGCCCTCACCTTGCTGCGTCACGCGGGTCACGCGGCCTGCACGACCTGCGGCAGCGCTCGACAAAATTGCGCCACTTCCTCAAGATGCCCGACGGACACCCGCGTCCAGTCTGCGTAGTCCATGTATTGTCCGCGAATGAGAATATTGCGATCGGCCATCAACCGTTGCACGTCGTTCGCCGCTTTACCCGTTTTTATATAGACGAAATTGGTGTGCGACGGGAGCGTTTTCATACCCAATGTATGCGCGGCGTCCACGATCATGGCGCGGCCTTCTTCAATTTTGGCCAGCGACATTTGGGTAAACGACGTGTCGTCGTAGCACCCTATCGCACCGGCGAGACCAATGCCCGACATCCACGTCATCGCCGCTGAGCGAATTTTCCTCGCCGTTTCGGGCGACGAAATAACGTAACCCACCCGCGCACCTGCCATGCCGTAGAGCTTGGAAAACGTGCGCGAGACAATGACGTCGTGGCCGTCGGCCACCAGGTCGACACAGGAATTGACGCGCGGATCGTCGGTCAACTCCATGTAGGCTTCATCGACCACGACCGTCGTCTTTTTAGCCATGCGCTTGACCGCGGCTTTGAGCTGCTGCGGGTCACTCAACATGCCCGTGGGATTGTTTGGGTTGCACAATTGTACTAACCCGCTATCGGCTGTAACCAGAGCCTCGAGTGCGGCAAGATCCATGCTCATATCAGGCGCCATCGGTGCGCGCTCGATCGTCGCCAAACCCAGACGTTGTGCATACAGCGGCGTCGCGTCAAAAAACAGACGCGGCGCAACAATGGGACCTTGCTGACCGTAGATCAGTGCAATGGCACTCAGCGCTTCCGCCGAGCCGGTCGAAATGGTGACGTGCTCGGACGTTAGCCCGTGACGTTCGGCAATCAGTGTCGCCAGTTTTTTCGACACACCGTCCGCGTAGTACGCACCCTTACGCGACGCGTAGTCCATCATCTTTATCGCAGATGGCGCAGGACCGTAGGGGTTCTCATTGTTGAGCAGTCGCGCGACGCCTTTCTGCGGACCGATGAGTTCCGTTTGCCCCGGCATATTTGGAAATGCGCCGACTTTTTCCGCCTGCGCGGCAGGAACGCGGCTTGCGCACGCGCCGGCTGTTAGCGACAGGCCTGCTGCACCAAGGAGAAACGTTCTTCGCGACGTAGTATCTGACATGAGGTTCTCCGAGTTGCCTGAAAAACCAATATATCGGGTTTGGTCACCCAATGCAGCTTCTCGACAACCCGGGCGACGACACTCTGCACCCCGTTCTCCGTGCGGTCCTTCTCGGGAACGTCAGAACCGTCACTAGAACATTCATCCGGGAAATCCTCGTCATTGTGTCTGCGGCAGTGGCAGATGCGACTCTCAATTCCGCGCGGCATGTTCGAGCTTAGAGGTTGGTCGCACAGTTTGATAAGGCCAAACGCCACAACCGGCGCGGGCTGCCACACCGGACATTGAGCCATGCGCAGGTCGACGGCCGTTAGTCGAACCAGCCTTCCGCATCAAGTTTGCGCCAAATCCGTTTCACCGCGCTACCGCCCTGGCGCATCACCTGCGCAAAATCATCGGCAATGAACTGGCCGTCGAAGACCTGAATATTGCCATCGGTCATCACGAGCCGCGTGGAATTTCCGTGTGCATACAGCAAATTGTTCAGGGGCTCCGGCGGCAAAATACCGACGCCCACCAAAGGTCCGCTGACGTCAATGCCAACCAGGTCAGCCCGCGCACCTGGCTCAATGCGACCGATATCCTTACGACCGAGTCCCTGTGCCGCGGTGACGGTTGCACCACGAATAGCGTCGAGCATGGTGGGGCGTTGCAGTGGAACAGGACTTGTCTGCGCAATCAGTGAATGACGCGCCTGTCCATAGAGAACGGCCAGCTTGAGGTTTTCGATGTAATCGTTGGAATGCGTATCGATGCCGATATTGACGTTCATACCTGCGGCCAATGCTTCGGGATAGGGCTGCGTGCCACCGCCCGCGCCGCCGGCCGACGGACAATGTGAGTAGACACCGCCGCCCGCGTTCAGAATTTGCGGGTCGATGGTGAAGTCGAGGCCGCTCATGTGGGCGCCGAACAGTGGACCGTTGAAAAAGCCAAACTCCTCGCACCATTGGGTGGGCGTTTTGTTCCACAGCCTGAGCACCGTGGCGGTTTCATTCGCCGATTGCGAAAGATGAAGGTGGATGCCGTGGCCAAGCTCGGCCGCACCATCCGCGTAGGCCTGCATTGTTTCCGGCGTCTGCGTGTCGGTGGCATGCGGCGTCATTTGCGGCCGGATGCGACCATCATCCACCCCGTTGATGGTGCGCGCAAACGCCAGGTTCGCTTCAATTTCGGCGAGCGTTCCGGGTACCGAATCGAACAGGGTCTGGTCATCCTGACGAAACCAAATGGGAAACAGTCGCGCAATGCCGGGCACCATGCCGCCTGGGTAGCCGCGAACACCCCAGTTTCGCGCCACGCGTACATACGATTGGGCCTGACGTAAACTCAATGCCATTTCGACGTGCGTCGTGGAGCCACCGAGTAACAGCTCAGCAACATTGAACGCGGTCAGCGCGTCCATTTCTTCATCGTCCAGTTCTTCGACCAGTTCAAGCGGCCGTGCAAACGAGCGTCCGGCCTCAATGATGCCGCGCGTTGGCGTCGCGCTACAGGCGTGCGTGTGACCTGAAATAAAGCCTGGCACCACGAACTGTCGAAGTGCATCAACCCGTGCAAAGCCTTTAATGCGCCCAGGGCGCACTTCCTCAATAATGCCGTTACGCACAAGGATCGATGCGCTGCGCATCGTTTTGAGTTCCCCGGCGTCATAGACCAGTGCCTGGCCTGCTTCGACAACAAAGGCGCCGCTCGGCACACCGCCAACGCGGCGGTCACGAGCGTCGTGCGCACTCGCCCCACCCGCAACGGCCGAGCCCGCGAGCCCCGCGAGTGGCGCGGCAATTGCCGCCGTCAGGAAGCG
>CAYGSQ010000455.1:3003-3448 GCA_964352435.1 uncultured Gammaproteobacteria bacterium
CGTATGGGGGATGTGGCGTCATCAACGCCGTTTGCAGAGATACAAACAAAACAGGCACCAGCGTGCGCGCCCTTTGCATCATGATCGTGGTGGGACATCGTAAATCTCCATGAATTAGAAGAAACGGTCGAATCAATGATCTTTTTTGAGGACGCTTCGAGCGTAAAAGTCGCGGTGGATTATGTCAACTTACGGCAAGAATGCCTGACCCGTAGGCCGGACTCAGCCAAGTTTGTCGGGCCACAAAAACGTCGAATTGAAACGGTTTGCACGGCACTAGCGCGTCGAGGCCGCTAACAACTGACGGCAATCCGCCTGCTTACTTCGTCGTCGAATCGAGCAACAGCATCTTGCCATCGGCTGGCAGGGCAAGCCGCCAATCGCGCGCCTTGGTTGATTGCTGACTGCCAAGTGTAACGGCCGCTCGAACCGAGCGACTCAAGCC
>CAYGSQ010000456.1:0-811 GCA_964352435.1 uncultured Gammaproteobacteria bacterium
CACCTCGAACGCAAGCTCAGGATTGCTTGCCAGCGCCATATAGCTGCCGGCCTTGGCGCGGAGCTCGCGGTATTCGGGAAGATAACGGCCAGCCTGGCGCATTAACCAGACGGGGGTGCGGTCTACACTCTGGCGCGTGAGCGCTCGCAGTAGACGGTCATTGGTCGGAGTGCTCAAGGGGAGAATGCTTCCTCTATAGTGGCTTGAATGGACTCGGCGGCGGCGCGCGGCGAGGCGGCGGTACGAATCGGACGACCAACCACAATGTGGTCAGCGCCGTTACGAAAGGCTTGTGCGACATCGACGACGCGTTTTTGATCGTCGCCACCACGGTTGTCGACCGGGCGTATACCGGGTGTGATAACCAATAGTTTGTGGTCAATGTATTCACGTAGTTTTGGTGCTTCGAGACCGGATGAGATGACCCCGTCGCAGCCGCTTTCGAGTGCCCGGCGGGCACGTGACAGAACCAGCGCCTCGACGTCACAGGCAAAACCCAGGTCGTCCAGATCGCCGCGATCGAGGCTGGTCAGCACGGTGACGGCCAGAATACGGACGTCGCGTTTGGCCTCGGCTGCGGCTTCCATGACGGCCTGGTTGCCGTGCACGGTGGCATACGTGATGCCGCGATCGTTGAGCCCGCGTACGGCGGACGCCACGGTGGCTGGCACGTCAAACAGCTTGAGATCGGCAAAGACTTTTTTGCCGCGTGCGGTCAAATAGTCGATCAGCTCGAAATACGCGCCCGAGGTCATGAGCTCGAGGCCAAGCTTGTAAAAAACCACGCTGTCGCCGAGCTCATCGATGAGGG
>CAYGSQ010000456.1:821-3438 GCA_964352435.1 uncultured Gammaproteobacteria bacterium
CCGCGTATCCTATCATTGGTGCTCAGTTCGTGCTCGCCCGGCTCAAGCGATCGTGCTCGCGAAACGCGAAGCGATCGGTCATGCCGGCAATGTAGTCGGCCACCGCCCGCGCCGGGTCCGCGACAGGCCCGGCCAAGGCCATTCGCGCCGGATTCTCGAGGTAAAGCGCGAACAGCCCGCGGATGGTTTGGTCCGCGGTGTCCGACATGCGAACCACCTTGGGATGGCGGTACAAATTGGCGTGTAGAAAGCGCTTGAGCTCACGATGTGCGTCCAATACGGCGTCACTCATCCCGATGCAGCGCTCACCCGCAGCCCGGACGTCGTCGATGCTACGCGGCCCCGCCGCCCGCAGGCGCGCAGAACTGTGCTCGATCAGATCGTGGACCAGGGCGCCAATCATGCGTCGGATGGTCTCATACACAATGACGCGATCAGGCGCGTCCGGGTGGTCGCGGCACGCCGCATGATAATGCCGTCCGAACAAGGCAACATCATTGAGCTGGGCGACCGTGATCAGGCCTGAGCGCAGCCCGTCATCGACGTCGTGATTGTTGTACGCAATCTCATCGGCGAGGTTGGCCAGCTGAGCCTCCAGACCGGGCTGTGTGCCGTCCAGAAAGCGGCGCCCAATAGCGCCCAGCTCGCGCGCATTGCGCTGCGCGCAGTGTTTGAGAATGCCCTCGCGTGTTTCAAAAGTCAGGTTGAGACCCTTGAAGTCCGGGTATTTTTCTTCCAGCTCGTCGACCACGCGCAGGGATTGCAGGTTGTGTTCAAATCCGCCGTAGTCGCGCATGCAATCGTTGAGGGCATGTTGGCCCGCATGACCAAAGGGCGTGTGCCCCAGATCATGGGCGAGACACACGGCCTCCGTGAGGTCCTCATTCAGGTGCAACGCGCGCGCCACCGAGCGACCGACTTGCGCGACCTCGAGAGAGTGGGTCAGGCGCGTTCGGTAGAGGTCGCCCTCATGGTTGACGAAAACCTGAGTCTTGTACTCAAGCCTGCGGAAAGCGGTGGAGTGAATGATGCGGTCGCGGTCGCGCTGAAACTCATTGCGAAAACGCGACGCGGCTTCATCGAAACGCCGCCCCTGGCTCTGGTCGGGGTCGGCTGCATAGGGCGCCAGCATCATGCGCCGCAAAACCGTTCGACGCAGCGTTCGAGCATGGCTTGCTCGACGTCTTCTGCCACATAGGCTTTGCCAATTTCCCGCAGCAAAATAAAGCGGCGTACATCGTGGGCGAACTTTTTGTCGTGGCTCATGGCGCCAAGCACCTCCTGCGCGTTGAGCTTCGGCGCACTGGTGGGCAGATTGGCCTGCGCCACCAGGTCACGCACACGCTGGCTGTCAGCGTCGCCAAGCTCGGCTCGGGCGGCGGACAGGTCTGCGGCCATGACAAGGCCCGTGGCGACCGCTTCGCCGTGCAGCCATGATGCGTAGCCCGTGACGCTTTCAATGGCATGTCCAAAGGTGTGTCCCAGGTTGAGCAGCATGCGCTCACCGCGCTCGCGTTCATCCCGGGCGACGACAGCGGCCTTGATTTCACAACAACGGCGCACCGCATGTGCCAGCGCGGTGTGATCACGGGCGGTCAGGGCTGCCATATTGTTTTCAAGCCAACTGAAAAATTGACCGTCTGCCAACAGAGCCGTTTTGATCACTTCGGCGAGACCCGCGGCCAGCTCGCGATCGCTGAGCGTGTCGAGCGTTGTAGTGTCGATCAACACCGCCTGCGGCTGATGAAACGCGCCGATCAGATTTTTGCCCTGCGGGTGATTGACGCCCGTCTTGCCGCCGACGGATGAGTCGACCTGGGCGAGCAGGGTGGTCGGGACCTGTACGAAAGCCACGCCACGCATGTAGCAGGCGGCGGCAAATCCGGTCAGGTCGCCAACAACGCCGCCGCCCAGCGCGACGAGCGTCACATCGCGACGCGCGCCGTGGGCGACCAGCTGGTCGATGACCCGGCCAACTTCGCCAAGGTGCTTGCTTTGCTCGCCTGGCGTGATCGTGTGCAGCGCCACGTCATGCGTCGCCAATGCCGCGATCACGGTGTCGGCGTAGAGCTTCGCGACATTGTCATCGCTGACCAGCAACAGCTTGCGACTGAGTGGTAGCCTGGCCCAGACGTCGGGGTCGGCCAGTAATCCGGTGCCAATCGAAATAGGGTAGCTGCGCGCGCCGAGCGCGACGTCAAGAGTGTCCAAGGTGTTCGCGGTGTCCATGTGTGGGGCCAAGACGGCGCTGGATATCGTGGGCGACGTGACGAACACGACGCCCATCCGTGTTGACCGTCAGATGAGCAAGTTCTGTGTAAAGCGGCAGCCGATTTTCCACGATGTCCTGGAGCACTTGTCGCGGGTTGTCGGTGTTAATAAGCGGGCGATGCGTCGAGCAACGAATGCGTTCATACAGCTGGTCGACGCTCGCCTCAAGATACACGACCGTGCCACGCTCGCGCATGATCGCGCGATTTTTTTCGCTCAGGACGCAGCCGCCGCCGGTGGCAATGACGCGCTGGCGGTCCTCGCTGAGCGCGTCCAGTGCGCGGTGTTCGCGTTCGCGAAAGCCGATTTCGCCTTCTTTTTCGAAAATAAACGAGATGTCGACGCC
>CAYGSQ010000457.1:0-3433 GCA_964352435.1 uncultured Gammaproteobacteria bacterium
GCGTTATCACACACGGTGATAACCGCATCAAACGACACGCCATCGTAAGCGTCCCAAGATGTGCTGCGCAGATCGGTTGTATCAATGCCACGCTTCGTCAGGTGTTTCAGCGTTTCAGGGTGCACGCTGCCGCTGGGGTGGCTGCCCGCACTGAAGGCGTCGATGCGCCCGTTGCTGAGTTGACCGAATAACGCCTCGCAAAGAATGCTGCGGCAGCGATTGTGAGTGCAAACAAACAGCAATGTCAGTGCACTACGATCCAACGTCTCGTTCTGCACATCAGGCATGAGCCGTCTCCCGCTCGGGACGATTCTGCATGGAGGCCAGACGCTGAGTCATGCCCTTCAGGGAGCGCGCTTGTGCTATTGAAGCCAGCTCCAGGACGTCTAGTGCCCAGTCAGGCACGTCGGGATGCAGACTGTAAAAAACCCACTGCCCTTGGCGTCGATCCTGCAGCAGACCGCAGTTTCTGAGCTGCGCCAAATGGCGAGATATCTTCGATTGGTTCTCGTCCAGCGCTGCCACCAACTCGCATACACACAGCTCCTCTTCGGCATAAACAAGCAGCATGGCGGCTAGGCGCACGTCGTCGCCGAGACAGGAAAAAAAGCGTCGGGCACTAGTCACAATTGCATTCTCCTTGAAC
The DNA here is from genome assembly GCA_964352435.1 of uncultured Gammaproteobacteria bacterium. GTDB lineage: Bacteria > Pseudomonadota > Gammaproteobacteria > Steroidobacterales > JBCCMA01 > JBCCMA01. The sequence continues at coordinate 647 of CAYGSQ010000457.1, forward strand.
TGTCTGTCTATATATACGGATAACCGCATATGCGCAAGTTCAGATTACCCAACGGATGACGCTGGAGATTCAAATTTTTGGTGATGGCTCGTTCAAACCCTCACGGACAGGGGCGTCCGCATGTCGCGTTTGCATCCGATTCTGGCGTTTGGCAGTATCAGAACGGGATCACAAAAAAAGAACAACAATGATAGAGGCCCACGACGCGCGAGCGGGCATCGCGCTCATACACACGTTACTTTATGTCGCCCTGGCCCCTGTTACGGGCGCCATCCAGGACAAAGACGCCCCGTTTGACGCGCCACGGACCGCCGCCACGTCACTCGACAGCGGCGCATCCGACAGCGATCAGGACGGCATTCCCGACGCTGACGATAACTGTGTCTTCGTGCCAAACGAGACTCAGATCGATGCGAATAACGACGGCTATGGCAATGCCTGCGATGCCGACATCAACAACGACTGCGTCGTCAATGTCAGCGATCTCGGTCTGCTGCGCAGCGTCTTTTTCAGCGATTTCGCCATTGCGGACTTCAATAGTGATGGGGTCGTGAACGTAGTCGATCTGGGCATCCTTCGGCAGAGTTTCTTCCAACCTCCGGGGCCGAGCGCGACCACAGCGGACTGCTCGTTCTGCGGGAGCTATATTGACGACAACGGCCAGCTTCGCCGGGGCGAGTACGACGGCACGCATTGCACGTACGCCACGGATTTCGCTTCCAACAGCGATCCGGTCACCGCAAATCTAACGCTGATGGCGCTGCCGAACAACGGCGCCCATCTGTTCCTCGGGAATTTGCCGATCGGGCGTTCCTACGCCAGCGACGCCGAGCTTGCTACCGCCGGCATTGCTAATGGCGGGGACGGACCAACGCTCAACATTGAGGCCGGGGCCACCGTTGCCTTCGCAGAACCGGCGCACGCGCTGGCTATCAACCGCGGTTCGCGGCTTATCGCCGTTGGGCGTGCCGATGCGCCGATCACACTAACGTCGGTGTCCGATGTTATGGCGACCTTGCCGTCGTTTGACGCGGCCGGGCAGTGGGGTGGCGTGGTTATTAACGGGTTTAGCGTCGCAAACCAGTGCGCTTATGTCGGTTCGATCAGCGACCAGAATTTGCTGACTCAGGAATGTCATGCACGTGCCGAGGGTGCGACGCTGACTAGTGGCTCGCGTTACGGCGGCGACAATCTCGCCGACAATTCCGGCCAACTGGAATACATTGTCGTTAAGCACGCCGGCGGCCTTGCTGACAACGGCAGATTGATTCCGGGCCTTGCCTTTAACGCCGTCGGCAGCCAGACCGTCGTCAACCACCTTGAGGTTTACGCCGCTGAGGCCGACGGCATTGCGCTTTACGGCGGCAGCATGGACCTGGCCAATGTGGTGGTACTGTTCGCCAAAGACGATGCCATCGACGTCGACGAAGGTTACACGGGTACCATTTCGGACGCGCTGCTCATTCAAGGACAGACCACCGGCCACCATTGCATCGAAGCAGACGGTATCCGCACTATCCAGAGTCTGCCCCCGACAGAAGTTGAGTCTGTCATTGCACAGGGCATTAACAGCCGGATGACGATGCGCGGCATGACCTGCCTGCTGTCACCGAGCCCGAGCGTGGGCGACCAGGACCAGGGCGCAGGCATGCGACTGCGTGAAGCAGTGTTCGCGGACATCGCCGATGCGCTGATCGTCAGCTCTTTCGGACCCGACTCCACCGAGGACAACTATTGCCTGCGCATCGACGATCGGTCCCTGCAGGCGGCCGAGGACGGCGATCTCACACTCGCGAGCACCATCTTCGCGTGCGCAGACCGTACGCGTACAGCGCAACTGCCCAACGGCACGACGGTCGAGCAGTTCGCTCTGGACAGCGGCAATGTCTTTGCCACGATCAACGGACCGCTCAACCCGACGGCCGCCGCTGATTCGGAACTCGTGCTACTGGGCGGGTCGCCACCCGTGTTTGCGTTGGACTATGCGGACATGCTGGTCGACGCAATGGCGCTTGCGGGCATGCCCGCCGACGGCGCTTTTGTTGGGGGCCTCGGTCTTGGCGGCAACAACTGGATCGCCGACTGGACGTTTGGCATCAATGAAGATGCTCGCGACGCGCCGCTCTGGTTCGAAGCCCTGGTTGCGCCATAGTGGGCGCTATGCTGGCGACTGCTCGCGTTTGCCTGACGTGACGGTGTAATCCCCCCGGAAGTTAATCGCTGTTGTGAGTGGAGTTTTTGAATCGAAGGCCCGCAATGAAGCGGATGAGCAATTGCCGGTATTTCTCCGACGGATCGTGGCCCTGCTGTTGCCAACGAGCCAGAGAGGTTGGGTCTACGCCAATATCCATCGCTGCCTGTTTGATAGAGAGCCCGCGGTGGATCTGAAGTGGTCAAGCGATTCCGGACACTTTGTTTAGGACGTTTTCGTAATTCAGCGGAGTCTGATGCCCGAGCATGAGTCGCAAGGGAAACGGTGGGTAGTGCCACAATAGAAAAACCACAAAAGCGTCACAACATGACCTGGGCTAAACGGCTCAAACGAGTGTTTAGAATCGATGTCGAGGTGTGTCAGTACTGCGGCGGCGCGGTGAAGATCATCGCCACCATCGTGCGGCCCGGTATCATCGACCGGATACTGTGTCACCTTCGCCGAACGCGACGCGCCACGTTGCGCCAGCGGCCGCAAGCGTCGCGGGCACCGCCCTGCTCTAAGCCTTGACTGCCGTTGCTGCCTTGGACTGACTCGGGGGTGGGTGTCTATCCGCTCACCCGAAGCGGCGCTCG
>CAYGSQ010000458.1:0-3429 GCA_964352435.1 uncultured Gammaproteobacteria bacterium
TCCTGATACAGCGCCGTGCGCTCCAGCTGCAGGCCATGACGCAATATGTCGCCCACGCCCTTCGCGATGCCCTCGCCGAAGATCCAAAGTGCCGCGCCGGAGGTCAACATGACGCCCGCGGCCGTGAGCTCGCGCGACCTGGGGACCTGCCCTTTTTTTCGCGCGTCGGCTAGCCGTTTGGGTGTGGGTTGTTCGGTCTTTTCCTGGCCCGACTCACTCACGGCGTCGTACCTCCCTGGAGCATCCCGGAGGCGTTTGAAAACGCGCTGTTTAGCAATTCGACGAACGCCGCAACGGCGCCGGGCAACGTCGTCATCATGATCAAAAAGCCCAGCGTCATCGTGATGGGGAAACCAACCGCGAACAGATTCAACGTTGGCGCCGCGCGACTGATAACGCCAAACGACAGGTTAACGATCAGCAGCGAGACCATCGCAGGCAGTGCAATGCGCAACGCGCCTGCAAACATTTCACTACCCCAGGCCACAATGCTCCAGGCACCGGCTGATGACAGCGTTCCACCACCAACCGGTAATGCCTCGAAGCTATCGACCAGTGCCTGCACGACCAGCAAGTGACCATCGAGCGACAAGAACACGAGGGTTGCGAGCATGACGAAATACTGACTGACAACCGGCACGTTTACGCCGCGCTGAGGGTCAATGGCCACGGCGAAGCCCAGTCCCATACTCATGGCCATGGCCTGACCCGCGATAATCAGGGCATCGAAAACCATTTGCATAGCGAAGCCCATGGCCACACCAATAAGCAGTTGCTGCACGGTCAGGATTCCGCCGCGCAATGAGAGCGGATCGATGGCAGGTGGAGCCGGCAATAGCGGCGCAATGATAATCGTCAGCGCCACCGCAATGATGATGCGTACCTGTGGGGCGACCATCGAAGCACTGAACACCGGGGCGACCATCAGCAACGCGGCGATGCGGGCAAATACCCAGAAATAAGTGCCAAAGAAGCCCTCGATCATGCTCGTGGTAAGCGTCATCGTCAGCCGATAAGAGCGGGAATGGAGTGATAGAGCTGGCGCGTAAATGACAGCATGGTGCGCATCATCCACGGTCCACCGATGGCGATGGCCAATGCCAGAACCAGTAGCTTGGGGATAAAGCTCAAGGTCATCTCGTTAATCTGTGTGGCCGCCTGGATCATGCCGATGAACAATCCGACGGCCAGTGCCGACAGCAACATCGGTGCCGCGATCATCACGGTCAACGTCAGGGCTTGCTGACCCAAAGTCATGACGGTTTCCGGTGTCATCAGCTGAAGAAGCTTGCGGCCAGCGTGCCGACAATTAGCGCCCAGCCGTCCACCAGCACAAATAGCATCAGCTTGAACGGCAACGAGATCAGCATGGGCGACAGCATCATCATACCCATCGACATCAAAACACTGGACACAACCAGATCAATGATCAAAAAGGGAATGAACATCAAAAAACCGATTTGAAACGCGGTCTTGAGTTCGCTGATTAAAAAGCTGGGCATCAGAATGGTGAGCGGCACGTCTTGCGGCGTGGCAAACGGCGGCGCATCGGCAATGGATGCCAATAACGCCAAATCCGATTCCCGGGTTTGCGCCATCATGAATTCATGCAATGGCGCCTTTCCGGCGGCCAGCGCACCCGCGAAATCCAGCTCGCCGGCAACGTATGGTTGCACGGCGTCGGTGTTCACCTGGGAGATGACCGGCGCCATGACAAACAGTGTCAGAAACAACGCGATCCCCAGCAGCACCTGATTGGGGGGTGTTTGGGCCGTGCCCAGTGCCTGGCGCAAAATTGATAGCACAATGATAATGCGTGTGAAGGACGTCATAGCCAGGATCAGGGCTGGCAACAGCGTCAGTGCTGTCATCAACAGCAGAACCTGAATGCTCAAACTGTACGATTTGCCGCCTTGGGCATCGTCCACAATGGTGACCGCAGGCAATGCCGTCTGGGCCAACACATCCTGGGTTACGAACATCGTCACCAAAATTATCAGTACGCGGATCATGAACGTGACCGCGCAACGGCTTCACTGAGCCGGTCCTTAAATGCCGTGGCGATAGGCTGTTCGGCCGTAGGCTCGAGTGGCTGATCCAGAACATGCAGCGTATTGATGCCCGCACTGCTCGCGCCGATCAGAAGCTGGGTGTCGCCGACATTGACCAACAGCAAGCGCTCCTTGGGACCGAGTGGCAGTGATGCCGCCACGCCAAGAGCGCCGGCCGCTGGTTGGCTTATGCCCTGCACGCGCTTGAACAACCACGCCAAAAGCACAATGGCGCCAAGGACAAGGAGCAAGTTGAGGGTGATTTGCAAAAGCCCCGCGCCCGCGCCCAGATCGAGTATGTCCGGGGCCTGCGCTTCATCAATAGAGGCTCGTGCAGCCGGCATCCATGCCAGCCCAACGAGCAGTGTTGCATCCTGCAACCAGTGGTGGTCGATCCTTCGACGCATCTTCCGTGAACCTGATTAGTTAATTTTGCGAATGCGTTCGCTGGGGCTGACAACGTCAACCAGGCGAATGCCAAACATGTCATCGACGACGACGATTTCTGCGCGGGCAATGAGTGTCCCGTTTACGCGCACATCCATCGGTTGGTCGGACGGGCGATCCAGTTCGACGACCGAACCCTGATTGAGCTGTAGCAGGTCGCGAATCGAGATACTCGTGCGCCCCACTTCCAGAGACAGCGTCACGGGTACATCAAGAATGACGTCGAGTTCGACTTCCTCTTGTGGGCGACTGTGGTCCGACAATTCGTCGAATTCGGCTTTGGGCGCGGCGTCTGTTTCCGGCGCCGGCGCGCTGTGTACATCATCTTCAGTGACGGCGTTCATGACCCTTCCTTTGAGTGTGTGCTGGGGTGTGCTTCGCGACGATCGACGCACAGTGCGTTGATACCGCGGCTTTTGCCGAAGCGTCCGAACAGGACGTCGGCATCATCAATTTTGAGAACGGCCTGGGGTGGCAGATCAACCGGGATAATGTCGCCAGGTGCCATCGCCACTATTTGGCGCAGTGGCAATGTGAGTTCGCACACAGTGCCAACCAGTTCAACGTCGACATTGCGTAGATGTTCCCGCAGACCACTCATAAACACGCTGCGCGAGGCCAGACGGCCCTGCCCGCTCGCGGCCAACATGGCCCGCAATGGCGCCAACATATCCAGCGGCATCACCAGGTGACATTCGCTCACACTGGGGCCGACCGTGATGCTAAAGCGCGCCACCAGCATGGACTGGGACACGTCTGCGATGGTCACCAATCGTGGATTGGTTTCGACACCTTCAGGCCGCAGATTGACTTCGGCGACGCTTGACCAGATGTCTTTCATTTGTTCGAGGATCATGCCGACACACTTGTCGGCCATGCGTAGTTCTGCCGGCGTGAGGGCCCGCGCCACGACAGCGGCGGTCTCGTCGGG
>CAYGSQ010000459.1:0-3427 GCA_964352435.1 uncultured Gammaproteobacteria bacterium
TCGATGTGCCCACAACATCGAGGATGCCAGGCGCCTCAGGGCCATCGCGGCGACCGGGTGTCAGCCAATTGCCGACGCGCTCTGCCAGGCGCTCCAGTTGTGATTGTTCTGCATCGTCTTCGATCCGGTGGCTGGTCTCACGCGTGCCGCGCTGGCGGCGCGTGACGAGATGCGAGTTGAGGTTGACCGCGATCACGAGATCCGCGCCCAATGCGCGGCACAGTGACACAGGAACGGGGTTGACCAGACCACCGTCAATCACCCATGAACCCTGATGACGAATAGGCGCGAACAAGCCGGGCAGACCGGATGACGCGCGCACCGCATCGAACAGAGAGCCCTCGCGAAACCAGATTTCACGGCCGCTGCCAAGGTCGGTGGCCACGGCACCAAAGTCCAGCGGCAAATCTTCAATGTTCTTGTCGCCGAACTGTCCCTCAATGGCCTCCATAAGACGGTCGCCCGTCATGATACCGCCGCCGCGCAGGCGCGCATCCATCAAGCGAAAAATGTCCAGCCGACGCAACTTCTTTACCCAGTCGCGCAGTTGATCAAGTTGTTCGCCAGAATAAGCCGCGCCGACCAACGCACCGACCGACGCTCCGGCGACGATGGTGGGGCGCAATCCGCGCTCCGCCAGTGCATCCAGAATACCGATGTGTGACCAGCCGCGGGCGGCGCCGCTGCCAAGAGCAATACCGAGTTTTAGTTCCATCGTGAAATTATCGCAGGCTGCAACGAAAAAGGCCCGCCATAATGGCGGGCCTCATCGTTCGGCGCTAAATCGTGTGATTTAGCCTGGATCTGGCGACCAGTCTCCGGTTGGGATCAGGCGTGGGCCGATCTCACCGCAGAAGCATTCGTCCAGACCAATGTGATGCGTGCCGAAGCGATACCAGAACACGAGGTCTTCGTCGGCCACACTTTCCTGGCCCACAAAATCATCGAGTTCGGCCGCGCACCCGCTGCCAAAGCTGATGCCGTCATCAATTTCAGTGGAGCGTTCGCGCAGTACCCAGTAGTCGCCCGCCGCAAAGCCAACCGGGTCAAACGTGTCGGCGGTGAGCTTTTGATCCGTCGGGCCGGGTTCGAGGCGGTAGCCGCGTCCGGTCTGGGTATCTTCCACCATCCAGGCAACGGTTTGGTCGGCGTAGCCGGACTCTTCGACGTTGATTGGCGTTGGTGCGTTGCCAGTGCCTGCTGGCCCCGGGGCCTCGAAGAAGAACGTACGCAGCGTGCCCAGATCAACGACGTTAACCACGCCGTCTCCGTCGAAGTCGGCAACCGGGTCGTTGGTGAAGAAACGGGTCCGCAGAATGCCCAGATCGATAACGTTGGTGATGCCGTCGTTATTGAGGTCGGTATCGCAAGCATTACCAAAACCGTCGTTATCTGCATCCACCTGATCGGCATTGCCGACGTCGATACAGTTGTCGAACGTGTCGTCAATCAAATCGAGATCGGTGTCGACGCCGCTGGCGGTCGCGCTGATGCTGTACATCTGATCGTTGTCGGCGCCGTCGATGTCAAAATCGAAACGGTAGTAGCCGTGGTGGAAGTGACTGGCATCCGTGCAACCGTTTGGTGTGGCGCCAAAACCAAAGCCCGGCTCAATGGTGCCATCGAGATGGAATTTCCAGCGCATGGTGTAGCGATACCAGCCAGCACGAGTTTGCGTGGTGAGTTCCAGCGTGTTGCCCTCGTCGTACGCGGCGACGCCGCGGAAGTCGCCGATGTCAACGTTGCAGGCGTTCGACGGGTTGTCGTCGCAGGTGTCGGTTGGTGCACAGTTGCAGATAGTCTGTGGTGCGCTGTTAGCTTCGCAGAAGCCACTGACGCCGCCGCCGGTATCCTCACACGCCCCGCCCAGATTCGGCTCTGCCTCAAACCGCACTTCGGCATCGAGCCAGTCACGGAAACAACCGCAGCCGCCCGGACCATATTCCACGTTCAGGATAGGTACGTTGGTGCGATCAAACACGAGGTGGCCGTTATAGGACACTTCAAACAGTTCAAGACCAGAGCCATCGCTTTGTGGCTGGCTAAACTGCGGGCTGCGCCAACAAAATTCCCATGCCGGATCATCTGCGGGCCACTGCATCAGTTGCGCGCCGGTGTAGACGGAGCAGTCGGGCGCGGCGTGCGCCGGCGCCGTCATCGTCAATGCGCTGAGCGCCAGTGCGCCAAGCGCCAGGATTACTTTAAGTTTCATTGCTTACTGCTCCTGGTTGCGGGGCGGAATGTAGTCATGATTGACGATGCGATCGGTGCGCAGATCGACGAGCATATGTTTCACCACGTTTTCGCCGTCAAATACAAAGACCTGAACGCAGCGTGCCGGCGCGGCGCACTTGCCGGCTTTTTCAACGTGCGTAAAACCACCGGCGATATCGATGCCGGCCTGGCTGCGCCGAATTTCCTGGACGTCGGCATCTTGCGCAACGATATCGAACGCGCGTTGCAGCTCGTCTTCATCCGGTGCGACACCGAGTGTTGAGGTGCGCGTCTCGAGCAGCGTGCCTTCTTTGTTGTAGACACGATGATAGGTCACGCCGTCGTCCCAATTATATTGAGTGACGATGCGCCGAAACTCGCGACCGTTTTCGGTCTTTTCCATCAGTGTGGAATCACTGATGACCTTGTAGCCACTGCGTGCGGCATCCTGCGCATTGGCGCTGACAGTTGCCAGCAATCCAAGCAAGGACGCACACATGATGCTCACGGGCACCCGATGCTTCGTCATGATTTTCTCTCCGCAAAACGTGAGTTGAGTTATGTAACTGACTATTTGCAATGTAGTTTTAGTTATTTGCGGTGCACAGGGTACACCGCGCCGGCCGTCTGTACAAAACCATGTCGCCGATACTAAGCAGTACGGTCTGCACCGAGCCCGGGTCCTTCTATACAATGCGCGCATGCGCACTCGATCCGGACATAATACTGCGGCTTTTCGGCCTCACCTTCTGACGTTTTCGAGCGCCTGCTTGCCGTGCGCGTAACCTCAACGGATATTCTCAGCGGCCCCATCAATCCAATACTCCGTCGCATGACCGGGCCTATGATCATCGGCATCATGGTCACGATGTTGTTCCAGACCGTGGATACCTATTTTATCAGTCGCCTGGGGACGACCGAGCTCGCGGCTATCAGTTTTACCTTCCCGGTGACATTCACCATGATCAATCTGGTCATCGGCCTTGGCATCGCAATGTCGATTACGGTCGGCAAGGCGATCGGGCAGGGGCGGCATAACAAAGCGGCGCGGATTACCACCGAGTCACTGCTGCTTGCGCTTGCCATAACGGTGATCCTGGGCCTGGTTGGCATGACGACGACCGACTGGTTGTTTGCGCGACTGGGCGCCAGCGCGCCGACGATCGTACTGATCCACCAGTATCTCGACGTCTGGTACCTCTATGTTGCGATT
>CAYGSQ010000460.1:0-3421 GCA_964352435.1 uncultured Gammaproteobacteria bacterium
ATCTTCTGGTCTCGCGCACCAAATATTGCGGTCGCCTCGATATGGCTCGTGCGCTGGGCAATGCCACCGCGGCGCGCTTGGCGGCGACGCCCGTACGTGCCGATTTGATCGTACCGGTGCCGCTACATTGGCGGCGCCACTGGCATCGTGGATTCAATCAGGCCGCCGAGCTCGCGGCCCCGGTGGCCAGTGCCTGCGCGCTGCCGCTGATCGGCGACCTGCTGTACAGGCCCCGCGCGACCACCCCGCAAACACAACTCGACGCCGACCAGCGGCGGCGTAATCTGTACGATGCGTTTGCTGTGCGTCGCCCCGTGACTGGCCTGCGCGTCATCCTGTTCGACGACGTGATGACCACGGGCGCCACCGCTGCGGCTGCGGCAAGTGCGCTGCGGCAGGCGGGCGCCCGCCACGTACGCGTATGGACCTGCGCTCGGGCCGCGCCCGAGAGCCCTGCATAGCGCCCGCTTTTGCGTACCTGGCCGCACCCCCGCACACCAGTGGGTAGGGTAGTGCCTTCCGCTCGCCCGCCGGTCCCGGCACCGCCCAGAGCCGGGAACTGGCTTTTGGCTTAGCTTCGAATGCGCCAAAAGCCAGTTAACGGCTCTGGGCGGTTTGGCCCCGGTGGACACCAACAAGCCCCATCGGGATCGCGCCCACGCCGGGCGCGCACAAAAAAAGGCCGGACGCTTGCGCGCCCGACCCTTGTACTGCAAATCCGCGCTTAGTCTTTCGGCAAGCGGATCTTCTGGCCAACAAAAATTTTGTCGGGGTCTTCGATCACTTCGCGATTGGCTTCAAAGATTTTCTTGTACGCCATCGCATCGCCGTACACGCGCTTGGCAATTTTGCTCAGCGTGTCGCCACTTTGGATTTCGTAGTATTCGACATTTTCATTTGCCGCATCTTCAACGTTGATCGGCGTATCCGGTGCATCTGCCTTGCGCGGCAACTGCATCGCAGATCCGTCAACACTCTTCACACCCGCAACGTTACCGGCCATCAACACGGCCTTTTGCATGGCTTCGGGTGATTCACAATCCCCGCACAGCGTGACGAGTCCATCGTCATACGTAACCTCAAGGCCCTTCACGCCAGGGTTATTGTCGTTGATCATTTTTTCGATTTTCTCGGCGGCCTCTTCGTCCTGATTAAAAAGACGTCGCCCGATATCGCGCGCAAAACCGAATAAGCTCATGAGCTATCTCCCCTGGAGTCAATAAAGCGGCGCACACATGTGCGCCCTATGAAAGGAAAGTATAGTGCAGAAGCACACCGCAATACACCAGCGCACCGAACCATGAATTGTTGAGAAATGCGTCAAAGCACGCTTTTTCGTCACGTTTGCGGATTTTGAACTGCTGATAAACGGCCGTGCAGGCCGCGAGCACAAGGCCCACGACGTACCAGCCGCCAAGGCCGGCAAGGTCTCCCGCGACGCTCAGCAAGACCAGCGTTGCGATCTGCAACACACCAATCGCCACGCGATCGTAGTCCCCAAACAGGACCGCGGTGGACTTCACGCCAATTTTCACGTCATCCGCGCGATCCGCCATGGCGTACATGGTGTCGTAGGCGGTGGCCCAGGTGATGTTCGCCGCAAACAATATCCACGCCACGGTCGGAATGCCGCCGGTCTGCGCGGCAAACGCCATCGGAATACCCCAACCAAATGCCGCACCCAAATACAGCTGGGGCAAATGTGTGAAGCGCTTGAAAAACGGATAGGTGGCGGCCAGCACGGCGCCAATGATCGCCAGCTTGACGATCGGCCAGCCCAAGGTCACAACCAGCGCGAACGCTACCATCATTAGCACGAAAAACACGATCAGTGCCTCGACCGGTGCAATCTCGCCGGTGGCAAGCGGTCGGCCACGGGTACGGTCAACCTGACTATCGATATGCCGATCCGCGTAGTCGTTGATCGCGCAGCCCGCCGAGCGCATGACCAGAACACCGAGTACAAATACAGAAAAAACCAACGCGTCAGGATGGCCGGCACCCGCAATCCACAGCGCCCACAGCGTCGGCCACAAAAGCAGCAGGGAGCCAATCGGACGATCGAAACGAATGAGTCTTAAGTAGGCGCCCAGCCGCGCGACCAAACCCGTTGCGCGCGTCATAGCGATCAGACGTGTGAGTCGAGGGTGGGCAGGAATACTTCGGTGATCAGAAGACGCTCTGCGCCCAGAACAAAGTACGAGCGCCGTGCCCACAACGATTGCGCGCCGGCCAGCAAACCCAGATCAGCCACCCGATCATAGAGCGCCATGCCCGGCCCAAGCGCGGCGAAACTGAGCGGCGTGCGCGTCACGCCCGCGCGATGAAACAGCGCGTCGCCCAGCGGCCGGCCACCCATCGAGCCGAGCCAGGGGTGAGCGCTGATGGTCGCCACCGGAATCAAGGTTTGCGCAAACACCCATGGTGTCGCATTGCCTGACAACACAACCTCGCGGACCATGCCACGATTTGAGGTCAACACGCCTTTTTGTAGTGACCCAAGATCGGCCGCCTCTTCACGCATGACCTGCAACGTCAGTCGATCATTGCTGTGCTCGCGCAGTGCTGCGGTCAGCGACGCCTCACAGCGCAACAGCGACGTAACATCCGCGGGCGGTGGGTCTTGAGTATCGTCGGACCACAGCACCCACTGCGTGGCAGGCGGATCGCCTTGGTCGACGGCGGGCACATTGATTGTCATGCGCGGGATTGTACACAGCCGACCGTTTGATCGCGCGCCAACGAAGCCAGCGGGCTGCCCTGAGTGTCGTGGGCGCCGTCGCGGACGCGCAGAGTTTCCGGCGGCGACATTGGGCGAACGCTCAGACCTGCACGTAACGCGCGGCCGAGCCCACCCAGCGACGCACGAGTGCGCGTGCGCGTGCCGGGTCGTCATGTATCAGTGGATCTGCGACGGCCGCCACGTCGTCGAGCATATGCGCATCGCGCATCAGGTCGGCAATCTTGAGCTGCGCGATGCCCGCCTGACGCGTGCCGAGCACTTCGCCCGGACCGCGCAGTTCGAGGTCCTTTTGCGCAATAAAAAATCCGTCATTGCTGTCGCGTACCGCACCCAGGCGAGCTTTGGCATTGCGCGACAGCGGCGACTTGTACAGAAGGACACAGTGACTCTTGGCGGCACCACGTCCCACGCGCCCGCGCAGCTGGTGCAGTTGCGATAACCCCATGCGCTCCGCGTTTTCAATAATCATCAGTGACGCATTGGGCACATCAACGCCCACCTCGATCACCGTAGTTGCCACCAACAGCTGCACATCGCCCGCGGCAAACGAGCGCATGATGGCGTCTTTTTCGGCACTGCTCATGCGCCCATGGATAAGTGCAACGCATAGCTGTGGCAGCGCTGCGGACAAATTGGCCGCCGTCTCTTCCGCAGCCTGCGCTTCAAGCAATTCAGACT
>CAYGSQ010000461.1:0-504 GCA_964352435.1 uncultured Gammaproteobacteria bacterium
GTGCCGCTAAGCCTGACGAGTGCGTGGGTGTTGAACCCGCGGGTGCGCCGGTTGAAGCGCAGGGTTTTGGCTGGGACAACAAATGTGGCTCTGGTAAAGGTGCAGATACCATTACCAGTGGCCTGGAAGGCGCCTGGTCGGCCAACCCCATTTCCTGGACCTCACAGTACCTCGACAATCTGTACGCGTTTGAGTGGGTGAAATCCAGGAGCCCCGCGGGCGCAATCATCTGGATTCCAGCCAATGGCGAAGCGGCCAATCTGGTGCCGGATGCCCATGACAAATCCAGGCGTCACGCTCCGATCATGTACACCACTGATCTGGCGCTGAAATTTGATCCGTCGTACCGCGAGATTTCAATGCGGCTCAAGGACGATCCCAAAGCATTTGAGTTGGCCTTTTCGAAAGCATGGTTCAAATTGACCCATCGCGATCTGGGCCCGCGTACGCGCTACCTCGGTAGCGAGGTGCCCGACGAAATTTTGCCGTGGCAGGATGCTGTGC
>CAYGSQ010000461.1:514-3417 GCA_964352435.1 uncultured Gammaproteobacteria bacterium
CCGGCCGCCGATTACAAAACGATTTCGGCTTCGGACATCAAACGGCTGAAGGCAGAGATTCTTGATTCGAACCTGACGCCAGCGCAACTGATTCGCACGGCCTGGGCGTCGGCTTCTTCGTTCCGCGGCACCGACATGCGCGGTGGTGCCAACGGTGCACGTGTTCGTCTCGCGCCGCAGAAAGACTGGGCGGTGAATGAGCCATCTGAACTCAAGCAAGTAATTGCTGGATTGGAAAGCATTCAGGCTGACTTCAATAAAAAGTCGCGTGGCAAGCAAGTGTCGCTCGCCGACCTCATCGTGCTTGCTGGCGCGGTGGCGATTGAGAAGGCCGCGGACGATGCGGGCTTTGACATCGACGTACCTTTTGCGGCTGGCCGTACGGACGCCACGCAGGCGCAGACCGACGTGATGTCGTTTGCTGCGTTGGAGCCCAAGGCAGACGGCTTCCGTAACTATTACGGTTCAGGCAATCATCGCTCGCCCGCCGAAGCGCTGGTTGATCGTGCGGATCAGCTGACGCTGACCGTGCCGGAAATGACGGTGCTTGTTGGCGGCCTGCGTACCTTGAACGCAAACCGCTCGGGTGCGGCGCATGGCGTGTTTACCGACCAGCCCGGTGCGCTGAGCAACGATTTTTTCGTGAACCTGCTGGACATGTCTACGGCGTGGTCGAAGACGGATACCGACGGTGTCTACGAAGGTCGTGACCGCGCGTCAGGCGCCGTTAAGTGGACCGCGACTCCGGCGGATCTGATCTTCGGTTCAAATTCGGAACTGCGTGCCGTGGCTGAGGTGTATGCGGCGGACGATGCACGTGAGCAGTTTGTTGCCGACTTTGTCGCAGCATGGACCAAGGTGATGAACCTGGATCGTTTCTGATCTGAATTGGGTTTTACGTCAGCGCCGATAGTGCGTTGGCGCCTTCGAGACGGCGACACCTGCGGGTGTCGCCGTTTTTTTGGTAAAGTTGCGCTTAGCGCAGCCTGGCGATTACCTCAGGTAACACGGTTTCCGCTGTTCCCACAAGCCGATAGTCGGCCATGGAACTCAACGGCGTTGGGTCCGGATTGATTTCAAGCAAACGCGCACCGTTACGCAGCGCCATCTCAGCAAAGCCCGCGGCCGGGTGGACGAGAGCGGATGTGCCAACGCTAACAAATACCTCACAGCGTGCGACGGCCGCGTATGCAGCCTCAAGGGCGGTCTCAGGAATGCCTTCGCCAAACCACACAACACCCGGACGCACGTGGGCGCCACAGTATTTGCACGTCGGTGGCTCGCCGGCGATCTGTTCATCGGCATCAAGTACACGCTGTTCCGCAAAACATCGATCAACCGTCAAGTTGCCGTGAAACTCAATGACATCGCCGCCGGCGCGCTGCTGCAGGCCGTCGACGTTTTGCGTGATGATGGTCAGGTCCCGCATTTTCTGCCATCGGGTGAGCGCAACATGGGCCGCATTGGGTTCGACGTTGCGGATCAGCTCGCGCCGCCAGGCATACCAGCGCCACACGGTTTGCGGATCACGCTCGAAGGCTTCGGGCGTGGCCAGGTCTTCGGGTTTGAAGTTGGCCCACAGTCCGGTTTGCGTGTCACGAAACGTCGGCACGCCGCTGGCCGCGGACAGACCGGCGCCCGCCTGCACGACGACCGGACCACGACCTGCCAGCAAGGCCAGCAGGTCGGGGGCAAGGTTCACAGCCGGATCAGGCGGCGAGTTGGCGCAAGACGTAGTGCAGGATGCCGCCGTGACGGTAGTAGTCACGTTCTTTCGGCGTGTCGATGCGCACTTTGGCACTAAAGCGGATAGGATCGCCGTCGGCCGGCGTTGCGGTAACCGTGACGGTCTTCGCTTTGGCGTCGTCGAGACCGGTGATGTCGATGACCTCGTGACCGGTGAGGCCAAGTGACTGCGCGGTTTCACCGTCGACAAATTGCAGTGGCAGCACGCCCATGCCAATCAGGTTGGAACGATGGATACGTTCGTAGCTGACCGCGATGACCGCTTTGACACCCAGCAACAGCGTGCCTTTGGCCGCCCAGTCGCGTGATGAGCCTGCGCCGTACTCGGCACCAGCGAGAATCACCAGCGGGCGATTGTCGTCGCGGTACTTGAGCGAGGCGTCAAAGATGGACATGACTTCGCCGCTTGGAATGTGCGTCGTCCAGCCACCTTCGGTGCCCGGTGCCAGCAAGTTGCGCAGACGAATGTTGGCGAAGGTGCCGCGCATCATGACTTCATGATTGCCGCGACGTGAGCCGTAGGAGTTGAAGTTCTTCGGGTCGACGCCCTGCGCTTGCAGATAGCGTGCCGCCGGACTGTCTTTGGCAATGGCGCCTGCCGGTGAGATGTGGTCAGTGGTGACCATATCGCCGAGCAATGCGAGCGCGTGCGCGCCCTGGATGTCCTGCGCGTCATTGACATCTTTGCTCATACCGACGAAGTAGGGCGGGTTTTTAACGTAGGTCGAGTCGTCGGACCACGCGAAAATCTCGCCTTCGGGAACGTCGAGTCCGGTCCAGTTTTCGTCACCCTTGAATACGCTGTCGTAGCTCTTGCGGAACATACTTGAGTCGATACTGGCGCCGATGGTCTGCGCCACTTCATGCTGCGACGGCCAGATGTCTTTCAGGAACACATCGTTGCCGTCGGCATCCTGACCGAGTGCATCTTTCATGATGTCGACGTCCATATTGCCCGCCAGCGCGTAGGCGACAACCAGCGGCGGTGATGCCAGGAAGTTCATGCGTACCAGCGCGTGGATGCGCCCTTCAAAGTTGCGGTTGCCAGACAGCACGGAGCAACCGACGACATCCGATGACTGCATCGCTTCGGTGATGGCTGGTGGCAATGGTCCGGAGTTACCGATGCAGGTGGTGCAACCGTAGCCGACCGTGTT
>CAYGSQ010000462.1:0-3416 GCA_964352435.1 uncultured Gammaproteobacteria bacterium
CGTTACTACCGGTTACGGCCACCAGATCGATGGTGAATCGGGCACGCCAGGCAGCGGCGTAGCGCCCAAGCGCAACGCGCGTATTGGCCACGACGACCTGCGGCAAATCCACCGGCTGGAGCTGTGACACTACGGCTCCCGCTGCACCGAGCGCGTGAGCGCGCTCGACAAACTGATTGCCGTCGAAGTTGGGTCCGGACAATGCGAAGTACAGTTCGCCACTGGTCAGCGTGCGCGTGTCTTTACTGACGCCCACAAACGAACGGTCGTCACCGTGCAACTGACCGTCGACCATGTTCATCACCTCGGACAAGCGACCGGTACTCATGCGCGTGCCTCGAGTGCTTGCCTGACCAATGCACGGTCGGACATCGCAACACGTGACGAACCAACGATCTGACAGGTCTCATGACCTTTACCCGCGATCAGAACAATATCGTTTTCGCCACCGCGCGCGGCAGCTCGCTCAATCGCATGTCGGCGATCTCGAATCACCTCATGACGCACATCCGCCGCAAAGCCGGCCTGAATATCGGCCACGATCCGATCGGGGTCTTCGTGACGGGGATTGTCGTCCGTCACGATCACATGGTCGGCGGCGGCCGCGGCACGCGCCATCATTGCGCGCTTGCCGCGATCGCGATCACCACCGCAACCAAATACACAGATCAATTCGCCCGCGCAGTGCGCGCGCAGGGCTGCAACCGCATTGGCCAATGCATCAGGCGTGTGCGCGTAGTCCACCACCATCAGTGGTGCACCAGGTGCTGACTGAGTTTCCATCCGACCTGAGGGCGATGCGACCGAGCCCAGTGCCGTAACCGCCGACTCAAGCGAAACATCCCAGCCGAGCAACACGGCCAACGCCTGCAGCAAATTGGTGGCATTGAAAGCTCCGAGCAGCGGCGAGCGCAAAGTGGCATTGCCGCGGTCGCTTTCGAATTCAATTTCGATGCCGTCACGCTGCGTGCGCACCGCAATCGGACGCAACCAGTGCGTCGCCCGATCTAGCTGATGCGCGTTGGCACCGACCGCGGTCAGCGTAACGTCAGATGACAGCGTGGCGATGGTCTCGGCTGCAACGACGTCATCGACGTTCAGTACGGCGTGGCGCAAATTCGGCCAGGCAAACAGGCGTCGCTTGGTCGCCGCGTAATCTTCGACATCGGCGTGGTAATCAAGATGATCGCGACTGAGATTGGTAAACACGGCCGTATCAAACACGATGTCGTCGACACGACCCTGATGCAAAGCGTGCGACGACACCTCCATCGCCACGCGCGTAGCGCCCTGGGCACGAAGCCAGGCCAAACGCTTGTGCGTTGTCACCACGTCGGGCGTCGTCAGTGCACTTGGCATCAGCGGTTCGACCAAGCCAAAGCCCAGCGTACCCATGTGGCCGCACGCCAGATTGAGCAAGCGCGATGCGCGTGACAGCAAGTGCACGGTGGTCGTCTTGCCATTCGTGCCGGTGACGCCGCACACCGGCATGTGCTGCGACGGGTGGCCGAAAAAGCGCGCGGCAATGGTGCCGCGTTTGCGCGCAAGCTCGGGCACCGCCACGGCATCGCGTTGCGGCGCCTTGACGTCAGAGCCTGGTTCGTAAGCGATGTAGGCCGCACCCGCGGCGCGGGCCTGCTGCACAAATTCGAGACCGTGCCGCTGCAAACCGGTCGCAGCCATAAACAAGCTGCCCGGGCGCACATCGCGACTGTCATCCGCAAGGCCAGTAATCGCCAGGTCCGGCACATCACTGCGTGTCAAACCCTCCAGCAATTCGCGTAGTGGCTTTTGCCACGTCGATTGCGTTGCAGCGGCCATCATTGCGTCACCGTATCGGGCACGTTGATTCGCGGCGCCCGCAGCGCAAGCGCCTGTTGTGTGGTCATCGTCGCCGGCTGATCCGGAGCGATTGCCAGCAAGCGCAATGCACCACTCATGACATTGGCAAACACCGGCGCCGCCACGTCACCGCCGTGATACGCATCACCGCCCGGCTCGTCGATCACAACCACGACCGCGAGTTGCGGCGCAGACGACGGGGCCAATCCGGCAAATGCGGCCACGTGACGCAATTCGGAGTAGCCACCCGCCTCGAATTTACGCGCGGTACCGGTCTTGCCAGCCACACCAAAACCATCAATGCGGGCACGCTTGCCGGTGCCTTCGGGCTCGATCACCGACTCGAGCATATGCACCAGATCGCCAGCGGTGCTCGCACGCAGCACGCGCTCACTCGCCGCTGCCTGCGTATTTTTTAAAAAGGTCACCGGATGACGCAAGCCACCGGCACCAATCGTGGCGTAGGCCTGCGCCAACTGCAGCGGCGTGACGCTCAAACCGTAGCCATAAGCGAGGGTCGCCTGACCGATCGCGCGCCAGTGATCGTGGCTATTAAGCAAACCGGCCGACTCACCGGGAAAGCCGCTGGTGGTCAAGCTGCCAAAGCCCATATTGGCCAACACATTCCACAGCTGATCGGCCGGCAGCGACAGCGCTACTTTGGTAATGCCCACGTTGCTCGACTTTTGCAGCACGCGGCCAAGGTTCATGTCACCGTAATTGATGTTGTCCTGAATAAGTTTCGGTCCAACGTGCATGTATCCCGGCGCGGTTTGGATAACGGTGTCCGCGTCATATTGACCGGTCTCAAGCGCCGCCGCCGCAATGAATGGCTTAAAGCTCGAGCCGGGTTCGAAGATGT
This sequence comes from uncultured Gammaproteobacteria bacterium, assembly GCA_964352435.1. Taxonomy (GTDB): domain Bacteria; phylum Pseudomonadota; class Gammaproteobacteria; order Steroidobacterales; family JBCCMA01; genus JBCCMA01. The sequence goes on from CAYGSQ010000462.1 coordinate 2,705, forward strand.
CGGTCGCCGCGCGGTTGCGATAACGGGCAACGGTCAATTGCGAGCGATCATTCGGGTTGTAGCTGGGCTGATTGGCCATCGCGAGCACTTCACCGGTATGCACGTCGATCACGACAATCGAACCGGATTTGGCGTCGTGCGCATTGACCGCGCGCTTGAGCTCGCGGTAGGCCAGATACTGGACACCCAGATCAATACTCGTGGTCAGCGCCTTGCCCGGTTTGGCGGGCACCAGCGATTCGACGTCACCAATGATATGACCCAGACGATCACGCATGACGCGCCGCTTGCCCGGCTGACCACGCAGCCAGCCGTCAAACGCCAGTTCGAGCCCTTCCTGACCGCTGTCTTCAATGTCGGTGAAGCCCAGCAGGTGCCCAATCACCTCACCCGCAGGATAAAAACGCTAGTATTCACGCTTGGTATGGATGCCGGGCAATTTCAGATCGAGCACGTTTTGCGCTTGCGCTGGCGTCATATGTCGCGCCAAAAAAACCTGCGTGCGATGCGTGTGCGTACTGAGTCGACGCAAGATCCAGTTGGGGTCGCGATCGATAAGCGCCGCAAGCTCATTTACACGTTCAATGGTGTTGCCGATTTCTTTCGGGTTAGCCCAAATCGAATCGACCGGCGTGGACACCGCCAGCGGCTCGCCATTGCGATCGGTAATCGCGCCACGGTGCGCGGAAATTTCCACGTCGAGCATATGCAG